>JAUHYN010001170.1 GCA_030426505.1 bacterium
CGGGCAGGTGGCCGAGCGGGTGGTGACCGCGCCCTATACCGACCTCGCCGCCTTGCGCGCCTTTGCCGAGTCGGTCGATGTCATCACCTACGAGTTCGAGAACATCCCGACGCAAGCGCTGGACGCGCTGGAGGCGCAGATGCGTCCGTACATCCGACGCCGCGTCGCGACCGACGCGGACACGGACGACGTGATGCAGGAGGTCCTCCTCCGCGTCCACCGAGGCCTCGGCGCCCTCGAAGACGTGGAGCGCTTCGCCGGGTGGATCCATCGGGTCGCCGCCAACGCGATCGCAGATCACCTGCGCGCGCGACAGCGGCACCCGATCGCGGAAGACCCGGTCGAGCGCGCCGCCCCCGAGCCGGACGTCGACGACCCGACCCGCGACGCACTGAAACAGTCGCTGTCGATCTTCGTCGCCGCGCTCCCGTCGCCCTACCGCGAAGCGATCACGCTCGTGGAGCTCGAGGGCCTCTCCCACCGCGAAGCCGCCGAGCTCGTCGGCATCTCGGTCTCCGGGATGAAGTCGAGAGTGCAGCGCGGCCGACAGAAGCTCCGGGAGAGCCTCGAGGCCTGCTGTGAGTTCGCGTTGGACGCGCGGAACAGCGTGCTCGAGTGCCGGCCGAAGGGCGGGGACTGCGCTTGTTGAGGAGAGCTAGCGAGGCATCTCGAACCGCTTCTTCAACTCCAAGAAGAACGACTCGTAGTACTTGAAGCTCACCGTCGCCGCGATCGTCGCCAGCGCCGACGCGCCCACGAACTCCACCAGCGGGTGATGGAAGCCTACCGCGTTCGAACCCATCTTGAACGCGTTCAGCGCGAGCATGTGCATGAGGTACATGCCGTAGCTGACCATCCCCATCCACCGAATGATCCCCCACGACATGATCGGGCGCAGGACGTGGTCCTCGCGGATGACGCACGACGCGACGATCAACACGCACAGCAGGTGGATGCCCCAGTCGTCGTAGAGGTCCGTCGCGAGGAACACCGCGGTGATCGCGAAGTAGAACACCGGCGCGAAGCGCCACCCGAAGATCTTGTAGAGGACCTCGAATGACTTCGGCTCGTGGAACAAGTGCGCGAGCACCGAGCCCAGACAGATCCCCGGCGCGACGCTCAGGATGATCGTGCGAAGCAGCCCCTCGGGCACCCCGATCACGTCGACCTGCACGAGGAACGTCCCCGTCACCAGCGCGAGCATGAACGCCATCGCGCCCAGCCCGCCGACCCGCTTCTGCACCGCGGGCCACATCAAGTAGAACTGCTCCTCCGTCGCGAGCGACCACGCGAAGTAGAAGATCACGCGGCCGTGGTCGTACTTCACGAACCAGTTCGACGTGTACGTCGCGTAGTAGGGCAGGTGATCGAAGAACGCCGACTTCGCCGCGGGGTCCTTCTCCACGAACCACACCGCCGCGACGTAGACGAGCAGCACCGTGTAGTAGAGCGGGAAGATGCGCAGCGTGCGGCGCATGTAGAACTTCCGCAGCGAGACGCGCCCCGTCTTCTCCTTCTCGCGGATGAGGAGCGTCGTGATCAGGAAGCCGGAGATCGCGAAGAACAGCGTGACGCCGTTGTTGCCGCGGCCGAAGAGCGGGTTGTACGCGCCGTACTGCGTGCCCGCGGCGTGGTGCCAGATCACCGCGAGGATGGAGATGCAGCGTAGCCCATCCAGTGACGCGAAGAACTTCGTCTCGCGAAACGCCCGGTGCGCCTCGCTACCGATCGGCGTCTGCGTCACGCGCCGGTCATATCATCAGGCCCGCTCGGCTGCGATCTTCACGAGCGCCTTCTCGATTCGAGGCGCGAGCGGGAGGTACTCATCTTCGAGTGTATACGGGAACGGCGTGTCGTATCCCGTCACGCGCACGGGCGCGGCCTCGAGGTGGTAGAACGCCCGCTCCGTGACGAGCGAGACGAGCTCCGCGCCGTAGCCACAGGTGCGCGGCGCTTCGTGGACCACGACGAGCCGCCCGGTCTTCTTCACGCTCTCGACGATCGTGTCGATGTCGAGTGGGAGCAGCGTGCGCGGATCGATCAACTCGCAGTCGATGCCCTCGCCCGCGACCTTCTCGCACGCGGTGATCGCCTCGTGGACCATCGCGCCCCACGCCACCACCGTGACGTCCGCGCCCTCGCGCAAGATCTTCGCTTCGCCGAGGGGGATCGCGTACTCCTCCACCGGGACCTCGCCGCGCGCCGCGCGGTACACGCGCTTGGGCTCGAAGAACATCACCGGGTCGTCGTCGCGGATCGCGGTGAGCAACAGGCCCTTCGCGTCGTACGGGTTCGACGGGCACACCACCTTCAGTCCGGCGGTGTGGATGAAGTACGTCTCGGGCGACTGCGAGTGGTAGTGCCCGCCCTTGATGCCGCCGCCGACCGGCGTGCGGATGACCATCGGCGCCGCGTACTGTCCTCCGGACCTGAAGCGCATCTTCGCGAGCTCGGAGACGATCTGGTCGAATGCGGGCCAGATGAAGTCGGCGAACTGGATCTCGGCCACGGGACGCAACCCGTACAGCGCCATCCCGATCGCCGTGCCGATGATGCCGCCCTCGGCGAGCGGCGTGTCCATCGTGCGCTCCGGACCGAACTTTTCGTACAGCCCTTTCGTCGCGCGGAAGACGCCGCCGAACTTGCCCACGTCTTCGCCGAGGACGACCACGCGCTCGTCCTGTTCCATGGCGATCGACAGCGCGCTGTTGACGGCTTCGATGATGTTCATCCTCGGCACGGCGGTGTCCGTAGCCGAGGGCCAGTAGGGGATCAAGCCTGCTCGCGTCGCGGCCTTTCGGTGTACGCTGCGAGTATGAAGGTCCGCATCGAATACTGCGTCGTCTGAAGCTACAAACCCCGAGCGTCCAGTTTGGGCGCCAAGATCCAGGAGCGATTCCCCGAGGCCGAAGTCG
>JAUHYN010001171.1 GCA_030426505.1 bacterium
CCGACGACCACGAGCCGGTCGACTCGCGCGCCGAGTTCTTCGATGCGCAACGCGAGGTCCCGCGCGCGGCCGCGCGGGTCGGTGAGTGAGTTGTACTCGAACGATCCGAACCAGTCGGCGTCGGCCTCGAGCGCGCTCCGCATCGAGAGGAACTGCGCGCCGTTGGCGCCGAGCCCCGGCACGAACAGGACGCCGACGTCGGCGTGCCCCGTATGGTTGCGATCGAGGCGGCGCCGCTGCGGCGCGAGCAACCCGAGGCGGACGTACGCGAACGCCTCGTCGCGCAGCAGACGGAACACGGCTCAGCGCCCCTTCGTCTTGGGGGGGATCTTCGGCAGCGGGACGTCGCCGAACAGCCCGGGGCGACCGCCGCCTTCGCCGTGTCCGTGACCGTCGTGGTCGCCTCCGCCGCCGCCGCGCTCGAGGTCTGTGCCCGTCGCCATCGAGAACCGCCCCGGCTCGAGGAAGGTGTGGAACGCGCGCTCGCCGAGCCAGCGGAAGAGGAGGTCACGGCCGCCCACGCGCACGGTCCAATCCAGCGCGGACTTCGCCGCGACCGACAGCTCCTTGGCGGCTTCCGCGCGGAACAGCGAGTGGCGCCAGATCTGTTTGCCGTCGCGGAGGCTCTCGAGCCCGAGCGTGACGCGCGCGGCGCGCAGCTGCGGGTCGGGGTGCTTCACGGACTCCACGCCGACCTTCAGGATCGCCTTGGCGTCTTTCGCGGGGACGAACTTCAGCGTGAAGCCGGCCTTCGCGAAGCCTTCGGAGAACGCGCGCTCGATCGTCTTTCGATCGAGGTCCGCCCCGCGCACGAGGAGCGCGGCTTCGAGTGTCCTCTGCTTCTTGGTCGCGAGCTTCTTCTTCGCGTACGCGTGATTCGCGAGCGTCAGGTCGAACCACTCCGCGAGGCCCGGCTCCGTGAGGTCGAGCCGCGCGAATGTGGAGAATGCCTTCTCCCACCGAATCGCCTCGGGGAGCCGCTCGTTCGCGAGGAGCTTCTTCCTGAGCTCGATCGCGGCGTGACGGAGCTTCAGCGCGATGACGAGGTTCGGGTCCCGGTGCCGATCCATCTCGGCGTCCAAGACCGCCTGAGCGTTCGAAGGCCCGCGCTTGTCGTCGCGCTCGGCCTCCGCCGCCTTCTCGATCGTCGGGCGCAGAACCTCCGGGAGCGCCGGGTCGACGCGCTCGGGAGCGCCCGCTTGCGCGGCGAGCGTGAGGGCGATGGCGGCGAGCGGACTCACTTCTTGGGCTTGGCCTTCTCGTGCTCCGCGAGGGTCGCTTCGACCTCGGCCGAGAAGTACTCGACGAGGCTCCCCTTCGCGTCGTGCTTGGACTTCACGACCTTGCCTTCGCGGTCGATCAGGAAGGTCGCAGGGAGCGCGACGACTTTGCCGAGGTACTTCTGCGACACGTAGTCCGCGCGATCGACGACGACCGTGAACGGTAGCTTCTTCTCGTCGAGGTAGCGCTGCAGCTTCGTGGCGTTCTCGTCGCCTTCTTCCACGAGCGCGACGAGCAGCACGTACAGCCCGCGGTCCTTGTACTTGTCGTGGACCTTGACGAGCTCGGGCATCGCGGCGAGGCACGGCTCGCAGTCGGTGCGGAAGAAATCGAGGAGGACGGGGCGCTTCGGGGCGTAGCTCCGCTCGCGACCCTCGTACGCGAGATCCGAGAGGCGGATCATCGCGCGATCGAGTGCGCGCAGTTGGAACGCCGGCGCGACGTCGCCCGCCTGCGGGGTCTTCGCCTTCTTCTTCTTCGGGCGCGCGTCGGCGACGCCGCTCGCGAGCATCAGACCCGCCAACAGCAGGCCCAAGCCGGACTTGGTCATCAAGGATTCCCTCACTTCTCCAGCGCCCCCAACGAAGTCTGGAGCCACGACACCACGTCGGCCTCCGCCTTCGAGCAGCCCTTCTCCATCGCGCCCTTGAAGTGGACGTGTCCACCCTTCTGAGGCTTCACTTCTTTCACCGAAATCACTCGATTCGCGTCCGTGTCGAACACGACGCCGCGCGCGCCGCAGTGGACGAACGTGAACCCGTCCTCCTTCGCGGTCAGGTTCGCGCTGTACTGAACCGCCAACACGTAGCCCGCGTTCCGGAGCGAGGCGGTCGTCTCGGGGTTCGTCTGCGCGAGGATCTGCCGGGCGAGGCCCGCGTCCACGGCCTCCGTCGCGACCTTGAAGCCGCCGGACGCGACCTGCTGCTTGATCGCGCCGACCCGGTGCGACTGGCACGACGCCGCCGAGCCCTCCTGGTCACACTCGACCGCCACCGCCATCACGCGCTTGCGCTCCTTGGCCATGGACTCGAGGCGCGTGCTCAGATCCGCGATCGCGTCGTACAGGAGCGTGGTGTTGGTCAGCTTCGGGTGGTTGACCGGGACCATCGACTTCATCGGCCCGAGCGTGGTCTTCGCCTCCGACACGCGGGTCTTCGCGTCCGACCAGCGCTTGTCGTTCGCCGCCTTGTCCGCGGCGAGGAAGAGGTCGAGCGCGCGCTGGGCGCGGTCTTGCTGCCCCTTCACGACCTCGGCGTAGCGGGCCTTCGGCCACTCGATGAGGACGTAGGCGTCGTAGGCGCCGTCGCTGCCCTGGCCGATCGCGGAGTCCTTCACCTCGGCCTCCTTGATCGTCATCTCGTCGCCCGCGACGTCGACGGTCAGCGAGTAGGACTGCTCGAGGACGCCGTTCTTCTCGACCTCCTCGGAGACCGCCTCCGACTTCGCCGTCGCGCCGCAGAACACGGTCAGCTCGGCGAGCGCCGCCTGGACCGCGAGCTCCCGGGCCATCGACTCGTCGGACGCGCCGTTCGCCGCTCCGACGAAGTACAGCTTGCTCACGCCCGTCGGCTTCTTGGCGTACCAAGGGGGCGCAGGGAAGCTGGTTCGGCTACCGCCGGTGGTGCTCCCC
>JAUHYN010001172.1 GCA_030426505.1 bacterium
GACTCGCAACACCGAGCGGATATACTCGAGCGTTTCGACTTCGTCGTATCCGATCAGTTTCTTCCCGGCTTTCTGGTCTTCCGGCAGGTCAACCACCTTTTCATAGCGCGGCAAGTGAGCCGGGAACTTTTGACTGGGGCGAGCGGCCCGGTGCTTCTTCGCGCGTCGCTGGATTTCATGCTCTTCGATGATCGCGTCCGCCTCTTCGACCCACGCCGCGTAGGTCTCGAGGGGGTGCGCGATGCCGAGCGTGACGTGGCAGCGGGCGCAGTTGGCGTCGGCGAACGGCTTCACGTCGTTCGCCCAGGTCACCGGCGGGCCGTCGTGGCCGAAGCGTTCGAGCTCGTCGTCCGTCGCGGCCCACAGCGTGCCGTCGGTCGAGACGGTCAGCGCGAACGACGCGCCGAGGTCGACGTCGAGCGTCTCGACGGCGTGACCGGTGAGGCGCGCGAGGCCGTCCGCCGTCGCGAACCACACGCCGCCGGTCACGGGATCCAGCGCGAGCGCGGAGACGTCCGTGGCGCCCGGGTCCTCCGGGTCGGCGGTGAGCGCGACGGGGCGCCACGCGACCTCGCTCGCCGACACCGCGACGCGTTCGAGGAGCGCGCCGCCCGCGACGCCGAAGATGCGATCGTTCGCGCCGGGGACGACGGCGTCGAGCGCGAGCTCGTCGATCGTTTGCGTCGTCCAACTGCCGTCTGCCGCCTCCGCGAGCGCGACGTAGCCGTCGTCGGTGTCGACGAGGATGCGGCCCGCGCCGGTGAACGTGCCGAGCGCGCGCCCGCGCGGGATCGACGGGAACGCGGCGAGCGTGTCGGCCTCGAAGCGGTAGACCTCCGCGTCGGTCGCGAGCCACAGCTCGTCGCCGCGGCGGGCGAGAGCGTCGACCGACATCGCGGCGAGCGCTTCGCCGAGGCCGGACGGCTCGAGGGAGCCGTTCCAGATCGACACCCCGGCCGCGGAGGCGACGACCACCCCGACGCCGTCGAGTGTGGTGAGGCCGGTGACCGGTGTGGCGTCGATCGGCGCGAGGCCGTCGACGCCGATCTCGAAGAGGCCGTCGGGGCCGCCCACGACGGTCGCGGCGCCGTACGTCGCGACGTGGCGGATCTCGACGCCGTCGAGGTCGTAGGTGGTGCGCGTCAGGGACGACGCCTCGACGGTGGTCGGCCTGACCACGAGGGCCTGGCCGCCGCCGGGCGGCGTGACGCTGGGCGTCATGGATTCGGCGCCGCACGCGGCGAGCAGCGCCAAACCGAGCGTCGAAGTACTTGGCTTCATCGCCTCCGGGCCATCGCAAGGAAGGGGCCAGCGCGCGCGACGGGAGGTTGGCCGCGAGTGCGGACAGGTGTCCGCAGTCGAGGGCTCGGCGGGCTGCGGACAGCGGTCCGCAGGCGGTGTGGACACGTCGCGAACGGTGGGCTACAGCGCGTCGCCATGGACAAGGCACCCGCTGGCGACAAGATCAGCATCGACAACGGCACGCTGCAGGTCGGCGACAACCCCATCATCCCGTTCATCGAAGGCGACGGCACCGGGCCCGACATCTGGCACGCGGCAGTCACCGTCTTCGACGCGGCCGTCGAGCAGGCGTACGGCGGGAAGAAGAAGATCGCTTGGTACGAAGTCCTCGCCGGACAGAAGGCCTACGATCAGACCGGCAACTGGCTGCCCGACGAGACCGTCGAGGCGTTCCGCGAGTACCTCGTGGGCATCAAGGGCCCGCTCACCACGCCGATCGGCGGCGGCATCCGCTCGCTCAACGTCGCGCTCCGTCAGCGCCTCGATCTCTACACCTGCCTCCGCCCGGTGCGCTGGTTCCAGAACGTCCCGTCCCCGGTGAAGGACCCGGCGTCGGTGGACATGGTGATCTTCCGCGAGAACACCGAGGACATCTACGCGGGCATCGAGTTCGAAGAGGGCTCCGATGACGCGAAGAAGTTCCTCGCGCTGATGAAGGAACACTTCCCGAAGCGCTACGAGAAGATCCGCTTCCCGAACACCTCCGGTATCGGTGTGAAGCCGGTCAGCTCCGAGGGCACCGAGCGCCTCGTGCGCGCCGCGATCAACTACGCGATCGCGCAGGGCCGCAAGAGCGTCACGCTCGTCCACAAGGGCAACATCATGAAGTTCACCGAGGGTGCCTTCATGAAGTGGGGCTACGAGCTCGGCGAGCGCGAGTTCGCCGACAAGACCTACGGCTGGGGTGGCTCGGGCGCCTCGCAGTGGGAGCGCACGCGCAACGAGAAGGGCACCGAGGCCGCGAACGCCGAGTACGACGAGGCGATGAAGGCCAACAAGATCGTCATCAAGGACACGATCGCCGACATCATGCTCCAGCAGGTGCTCACGCGCCCGAAGGAGTTCGAGGTCATCGCGACGCTGAACCTCAACGGCGACTACCTCTCGGACGCGCTCGCCGCGCAGGTCGGCGGCATCGGCATCGCACCGGGTGGCAACATCAACTACGAAACCGGTCACGCGATCTTCGAGGCGACGCACGGGACGGCGCCGAAGTACGCGGGCAAGGACGTCGTGAACCCGGGCTCCGTCATCCTCTCGGGCGAGCTGATGCTGCGCCACCTCGGTTGGAACGAGGCGGCCGATTTGATCATCGCCGGCATCGATCGCACGATTGGGAACAAGACGGTCACGTATGACTTCCACCGTCAGATGGAGGGCGCCACGAAGGTGAAGTGCTCCGAGTTCGGTGAGCTCATCGTGAAGAACATGAAGGGCTGATGAAGTTCATCTACGACGGAAAAGGTGAGCCGCGCGCGTTCATGGAGGGCCAGTACCTCTACGCGATGAGCGGCCACCCCGTCGGGTTCCTCGCCGGGACGAACGTCCACCGCCTCTCGGACGGCGGCTACGTGGGCGCGCTCTACCAGGACATGGTCGTGG
>JAUHYN010001173.1 GCA_030426505.1 bacterium
GACGCGGGTCCGGTGGAAGCCGCGCTCGGCGAAGACCTCGACGGCGGCTTTGAGGATCTGCTTCTTCCGGTCCGCGGCGACGTCCGCCTGCGTTCGTTTCTCCGGTCGGCCCATGGCTTGGTCCTCCGACTCGTTGATTGACGAGTCAGTCGGTCCCGACTTCTAGGGCGCGACCCGCGGGGCGTCAACGGATCTCGTGTAATCTTACTGTACACTTACCGGCACACATCGGCGCGAGATCTTCTGCGATACTCGTAGTCGATGTTTCGCTTTGCCACCGCCGCCGAACTCGAACGGACGATCCTCGACCAGGGGAACGTCGCCAACGCCCTCGCGGACCAAACGGACCCGCGCATCAAGGAGCAGATCAAGGCCGCGGAGGCCGAGCGGATGGAGATCGCCTCGACCGACCGGATCGAGGCCCGCGACGCCGTCCAGCGGGACCGCGCGATCGCCGAGACGACCGGCGCCGAGCCCGACCTCTCCGCACCCGGGCCGGGGTACAACCCGGAGGCGCAGCAGTCCTACGCGGCGTTCCGTTCCCTGGATCCGATCCGCGGCTGAGCCCTCGGTGCGTTTTTCACACAACAAGCGCGCATGTAGGACGATAACCACATCCGAACGACTAAAATCGTGTCCTGCGCCTGAACTTTTCTAGCAACGACTCCGCGCCGGCCCCGATAACGTTCATGCAAGTCGGAGGAAATCATGTGGGATATCACTGGCAGCGGAACTCGGGACTTCATCATGAACGGCGCCGGCACGGGTGGCTCGGTCGCTGAGCGACTCGGCATCAGCTGGTCGGACACGAACCGCCGGATCCTCGACCTCGAGGAGCAGGCGAACATGCGCGAGGTCGCCAACTACCGCGCCGACCGCGTCGAGACGAAGACGGCCGACGAGCAGGACTACGTCCGCTCCGTGACCACCGGCGTCGAGCGCAACATGACCGTGGCGGACGCCGGCAACAACGCCGCGTCGCGTCAGAACTTCGCCTCGCTGGCCTCCCTCGGCCGCATCTACGCCTGATTCAGACCCCGCGAACGACCGGGCCCCTGCCCACACCGGGGGCCCGAGACTTCAGCCGCACCACGACGCGCCGCACACTCCTGACACGCAGGCGCCCGAAGCACACTCCCCATCGACCGCACACTCGACCCCGTAGGCGCGGTCCGCCGGAAGGCACACGCTCCGCTCGCCCCGCGGCCCGCAGGCCCCCGACGCGCAGTCCACATCGTGCCGGCACTCGGACCCGTCGAGCAGACGCGCCGCGCAGAACGGGCTGCTCTCGATCTGATCGCCCGCGAGGCGCCGGACCGCGAAGCTGTCGTCGGCGAGGCGCGTCCCCTCGAAGCCGGTGCCGCCCTCGGCGAGGCTGTCGCCGAAGTCGACGTCGATCGGCCCGAGGCTGGAGGTCACGTCGAAGGAGAGCCCCTGGGTGAGCGCGTAGTCGACCTCGAGCGCGCCGTCGTCCGAGAACGCGAGCGCGCCGACCGCGACGACCTCGTCGTCGACCATCGCCGAGTAGCCCCACTCCGTCTCGCTCCCGCGGAACAGGTACAGCTGGAGGTCCCGCGGCTCGGCGTGACGGTCCACGATGCGCGTCGTGAGGCGGTACTGATAGCTCGCCGGGTCGTCGGCCGCGAACACGGCGGAGGACTCACGCGCGAAGCGATCGAGGTCGAGGTGGGCCTCGACGACCGCCGTCGGCCGGCGGAGCTGCTCGCAGCGCCCGCTCTGGCACCAGCCGTCCGCGGCGCAGGGCGCGTCCTCGTGCAGACGCGCCGCGCAGACACCTTCGACACACGGCCCGAAGACCCGCTCCGGTCCGAGGTACGCGCGCGCGACGGGCGCGTCGTGATCGAGGCAGCGCACTTCGCCGCGCGCCGTGTTGCCGCACGCCTCGCCGACGTCGGCCACCGCGACGCACGCGTAGCCCTCGCCCTGAGCGACGCACACGCCGCGGTCGCACTCGTTGGGGCCGACCGCGAAGAACGGGATCGAGCACGCCTCGCCGGGCTGCTTCATGCCGACGAATACGCCGCCGAAGTCCAACAGATCGCGCTGCGACCACTCGAGGGTCGCGAACGTGTCGCGGCAGTCGGTGCGATCGATCGCGTCGAGGAAGTCGCCCGCGCGCACGGCGTCGAAGGCCATCGCTTCGGACTCGAGGGCGGCGCGCGTGTCGGCGCCGATGAGCTGCGTCTCACAGGACTTCTTCGCGCGAGCGACGCAGCCGTCGTCGATCGCACACGCACACGCCGCGTTCGCGTCGCACATGTGCGTCGCGTAGGCGTCGCAGAACCGGTCGGCGGTCAGCGGAGCAGCCGAGGCCTGAGGCGCGATCGGCGGCTCGCGTTCGGCGCCGCAGGCGACGAGGAGGACGAGGGCAGGCAGGGCGATTCTGCGCATGTCCCGGGTCATCGGCGCCCAGGACGCTACGCTGAACCCCGTGTCTCGCAATCGCGACGTTTACTCGGTGCTGACGGAGCCGAGTCGCGCCAGATCGAGACCGAAGTCGAACGAGAAGCCCTCGCGATCGCGCGCGGTGGTCGCCGAGACGTAGGCGATCAAGCAGTCGCACGGCGGCTCCAACCGCACGACGGTGCGCGTGCTACGAATCACGGAGGGCGGTTCGGTCTGTCCGTACGCGGGGACGCGATCGAGGAACGACAGGGTCATGTCGAACGAGACCGTGATCGCGTCGATCGGGCGGACCTGCGCGCCGAGCGAGAGGCCACGGAACGCGCTCCACGGCACCAACTCGGCGCGCTCGTCGAACGTGTACGTGGAGAGGCTCGCGAGCGGGACGTAGGCGCTGCGATCGATCGTGCGCGAAGGCACCAGCTCTTCGGGCGCCACGAAGGTGTGGCGCGGCGGTCCGTCGCCGGCGAGCTCGGAGT
>JAUHYN010001174.1 GCA_030426505.1 bacterium
GGAGGCAGTCCGACTCCAGGATCTGGATGTCGTCCAACACCCGCTGGAATCGATCGAACACCGCGCGCGTCTCGTGATCGATCTGGCGCTCCAACTCACGCGCCGCCCAGTTCGCGCCCTTCTTGTCGGAGCGCCGATCGACGGCATCCTCCGAGGTCTTGCGCACGATCTGGCGCGCGCGCAGCACGTTCCGCAGCGTGTCGTAGATCGCCCCGATCTCGGGCGCCGAGTACTCACTCGTCGTCGAGTGCCGACTCAACAACTTCAGCAACCCGACCAAGTGCTGCGACCACGGCGCGTGCTCCCCGCAACTCTCAGTGAGGCGCGCGACGTAGCGTGCGTAGTGTTCCCACGCCGCCTCGACGCTCCCGCCGTCGTGCCAGTGATCGATCCCGGTCACGATGTCGATCAACATCGCGGAGACCTCGGGCTCGGTGGAGTACTCGACCATCTCGCGGAACAGGACCTGGTCCGGGAGCGCGTAGAGCACCGCGTACAACAACTCGAAGAAGCCACCGCGGTCGTCCCGGTACGCCGCCAACAGCACGCGACACACGATCGTCGCGAGGTCCTTCCTCAGCGTCCCCGGCAGGCGCCACTCCGCGACGAGCGGCTGCACGATCACGATCTGCCGACGACAGATCGCCGCGAGCGTCGACTTCTTCGCGTGCGCGCGGAGCTCGCTGTCGAGCAAGAGCTTCAGGCAGCGGACGAGCGTCGGGAGCACCTGCTCGCGCGCGCCGTGTCCGCGACGGATCGCATCCACCACCAGCGCAATCCGGTGCGACAACTTCAACGGCTCGAGCTTCCGCCCGACCAACGGCGCCGGCCCGTGGATCGCGAGCAACGCGAACACGTTCAACGCGAAGCGCGACCCTTCATCGAGCTCCTGCCAACGCCAGTCGTCACCGAAGCAGCGCTCGGTGATCTCGCGCATCAGCGCCGCGGCGCTCCGGTTGGCGTCGCTCGGCCGCCCCTCGTCCGCCAACGCGACGATGCCGTCCAGGCCCTCGTCGAGCCACGACGGGAGCCGGCGCTCCCCGCACCACATCCGCCGGAACGGCGCGCCAGCCCGGAGCGACGCGACGTGCCGGACGTAGTCGTTGTAATGCAGCCGGTCGCCCGCCCATGACTCCGGCAGCGAGGTCTCGAGCTTGTCGATGAGCCTCGCGCGCAGCCCCTCCTCGAGCTCGCCGTCGAGCCGCTCGAGCATCGGCGGCAGCCCCAACACCAACGGCAGCCCCGCCGCCTTGCGCGACGTCCCGAGGTCGAGCAGCGCGTCGACCACGAGGTCCATCGGGAGCGACTCCAGCGCGCGCGGGTGCCGGACGCCCGCGAAGTAACTCGCGACGGCCCACACCGACCACTCCGTCAACTTGGGTTGCGAAGGCGTGAAGTCCGACGGCACTGGTGACGACGGGCCGCTCCCCTCGATCTCGGCGAGCTTCTTCTTGTTGGCGTCGGCCGCCTTGGTCTTGCCCGTGGACTCGAACTTCTCGATCAGGCCACGCAGCTTGTCGGACTGGCGCTCGGCCCACGTGGCGAAGCGTTCGGCGGCGCCGGGGATCTTCGAGAGGTCCGAGATCGTCGCGTCCGGCGGGAGCGAGCCCAGCGCGAGCTCGACGAGCGGCGTCATGATCAGCTTCGACGACAGCCCCACCAGCTCCGCGTCCGCCGCGCCGTCACAGGACATCCGGCTCGCGAGCGCGCAACACGCGTGGCGGAATCGGTGGACGTTCTCCTCCTGCTCGAGCCACTCGAGGAGGAACGCGCGCGCCTCGCCGTCGGTCGCCGCGCGCTCTCCGACCGCCCGCGCCGCCACCGTCCAGGTGGCGGTGTCCTCGTCGCAGAACGCGATCTTCAGGTCTTCGAGCGACGCCGCCAACGCACCCGGGCGTAGCACCGGGTCCGCCCTGACGACAAGGCGACGACGCGCCCTCGGTCGACCGTCAGAATCGTTCGGGACGGAGCGCTCGCAACATCGGCCGCCGGCACGCCGATAAGGGCGCCATGCCCGTCGCGCTCGACCACGCGCCGCCCCTGGCGGGCGTAGCGGTGGCTTCGCTCGACGGCGCCGACGCATCGATCGCCGACAGTTGCTGGATCGCCGGCGCGCTCACCGCGATCTCCTCGCGCGCACCCGCTGCACTCGGCGACGCGATCCGCCGCCTCCCCGACGGCGCGCTCGGGCTGCGCTACTTCCGGCTCGGCTACCCGCAGCACGACGGCGCGTGGGAGCGCGGCCCGCTCGCGTACGTTCCCCACCTCCAAGAGACCCGCTGGAGCGCGGACGACCTCGCCGCCCGCGGCACGTATCGCTTCCTGGAACACGCCGTGTTCGTGCTGATCGGGCGCGCGGACGGCGGACAGGTCAGCGATGCCCTCGCCCTCCTCCTCGGCGAGAAGTACCGGATGGTGCCCCCGGGGCCGCGGACGCTGGAGCGCGTGCGCGCCGAGCTGCGCGACCCCAGGGCGCGCGCGCTCCCGGTGCTCGGCACCCGCCCCGGCACCGTCGCCGCCGGGCTCACTCCGGAGCACGCCTACGTGGTGCGGGGCGAGGCGACCGTCGACGGCGGGCCGGGCCTGACGCTGTCCGACTCGGTCACCGGCCGGGTCGTCACGGTGTCCGACGAGGTGCTCCTCGCGTCGCTCGCCGGTGTCTCTCTCCGCGACCCGAAGATCGATCGCGGCGCGTTCGGTACGGTGGATGCGCGCCGACGGGTTGATCGAGCGGATCGTCTGTTCGATGCGGTCGAGTTCAGCCCCGTCGACGAGATCGGTCTTGTTGAGGAGGATCTGGTCGGCGACGGCGATCTGCTCGGCGAACACCTCGCTCGCGGCAAGCTCCTGCGCGACATGGCGCGCATCGACCACGGTGGTGATGGAATCGAGCGCCGTCGCC
>JAUHYN010001175.1 GCA_030426505.1 bacterium
CGACTACGAGTTCTCGTGGGACGAGGTGCTGAGCTTCTCCGGCCACACCGGCCCCTACGTGCAGTTCTCGCACGCGCGGGCGTGCAGCATCCTCCGCAAAGGCGGCGGGGCTCCGTCGGCCGCGGACGCGTCGCGGTTGGTGTTGCCCGAGGAGCAGGCGTTGATCGTGGCGCTCGCGAAGTACCCGGCCGCCGTCGCGGACGCGACGGAGGCGTTCGAGCCCTCGTACGTGACGCGCGCGATCCTGGAGGTCGCGCAGAAGACGGCGAGCTACCTGACCGCGGGGAACCGGGACCGCTCGATGCGCGTGCTCCTCGAAGACGACGCGGAGCTGAAGGCGGCGCGGCTGTGGTTGGTGGACGGCGTGCGGCACGTGCTCTCGCACGGGCTGGGGCTGCTCGGCGTCCGGGCGCCCGAGTCGATGTAGTCACTCCACGCAAGACGTCGCGTAGGGCGCGGCGCTCCGGAGGAAGTGGACCTCGGCGCTCCCCTCCACGTGCGCCGACATCGCGAGGCGCCGGCCGCCGAGGCTCGTCAGGCGCATCACCTGGCCCACCAGCGTGACCTCCTGGGGACACGCGCGGGTGTCGCGACCGACCTCCGCGACGATGCCCATCCCTCCGCACCACGCGCGGCCGCCGGCCTCCGCGACGACGCGCGCCTCCGCGATGCCGCAGGTCCCGAACGCACTCCAGCCGTCCTCCGACGCGCGCACCAACACCTCACCGAAGTTCGACACGACCAGCGGCCCGTGCTCGCGGCCGATCGTGATCCCGTTGACGATGTCGATCGGGAGGACGTCGACGGGCTCACGTGTGAGCGCGCCGTTCGTCGAGACGAGGACGTCGCGCGGGACGGACCCGGCCACGAACGCGCGGCCGTCCCCCGCCCACGCGAGCCCGGCTTTGCTCCCCGCGCCGGTGGGCGCGCCGAAGTCGAGCTCGCGGAATTCGGCGGAGGTCGCGGTCATCACGAAGACGCGGCCCTCGTGGGTCCGCGCGGCGACGGCGAGGCCCGACGCGGTCTCTTCACCGTCGACGTCGTACCAGCTCCCGCGCGCGCCGTTGGCACCGAGCGGCAGGCAGGCGATCCGCGTGATCGTCGAGTCGTCGTCGACGCGAGCCAGGCAGCTCTCGCCATTCGACATCAGGTAGATCGTCCCGTCCTCGGCTCGAAAGCCGGCGACGTACGGATCGCCGTCCGCGTCGGCGCCGGGCAAGAAGGGGACGACCGCACCGTCGCGGGACGCGATGTACATGTCGCCGTCCCGCGTCCCGACCAGCACGCGGTCTTCGCCGAGGGCCACGAGCAGCCGCGGTTCGGCGTCGCGATTCAACGGGACGATCGCTTCGGTCTCGAGCGCGCTGCAGCGCGCGTGTTCCGCGTAGTCGAAGGTCAGCGCGGCGGTGCGCTCGGGGGCCTCGTCCACGGCGCGCCACTCGAAGCCATCGTCGATCGAACCGCTGAACACGCGCGACGCGGGGGGCAGCGGCAGGCCGCCCGACTCGGCGACGGACAGTGCTGTCGCGTCGGGGAGCCACGCGTCGATCGGGCACCGGTAGACGAACAGATCGACGGCCAGCGCGTCCTCCATGACCTCGTCCTGGATTCGCCATGCGTTCGTTTCGGCCACGTCGGCGACGTACGCGCGAGGCCCGCTCTCGGTGTGCGCGACGGCGACGATCCCCCGCGCGTCTTCGAGATCGGGAGGCGCGAACCAGCGGAGCTCGGACGACGAACACGCCGCGGTGGTCGTGACCACCGTCGCGATCACCGCCCTCCGGAACCCGCGCATCGTCGCGCCAAGCCAGCTCTCCCGACTTCGCATACCGCTCGAGGAGTGTACGCGACTCGTCCCCCCTTGCACCCGGTCGGCACGGAGCGTAGCTCGGGAACGTGGACATCGATCTGAAGCGTTGGGACGCCGCCACGGCCGAGGACCGAGAAGCGCTGGCCGTCTCCGTCGCGCGGGCGCTGGACGACTTCGAATTCGTGGGGCTCGAGACGTTCGAGCTCGGCGACCAGGCGCGTCAGGTCGCGCTGTTCGAGAGCGACGCCGGGACGTTCGCGCTGGTCCCGGGCGGCCCGGCGAAGCTCGGCTTCGACCCGTCGCGCGACTGGACGCCCACCGACCTGGAGGCGGCGAGCTGGCTCGAGACCGCCAAGGAGTGGGCCGACGGCGAGGCGATCGAAGCGTTCGTCCGTCGATCGACGACGCCGGTGCGCCAGGTCGAGATCGCGCCGATGCTCGTCGAGACGACGCCCTTCGAGCCGGGGTGGATGCCGGTCGATACCGAAGACGAAGCGGTACAGCGCGCGCTCGAGGATCACGCGAGCGTCGGGACCGTCGAGCTACACCGGGACGACGGCGTCCTCCGGATCGACGACGACATCGAGCGCCACCCACCCGCTGGCGAGAGGCGTGAACGTGAGCGCGACGCCGACGCGCGCGGGCACGGGCCTCGGGCTCGCGCAGGTGCTCGTTGACGGCGTGGTGGTCGCCGAGGGGCAGCCGGGCACGACGATGATCGTGCCGACGGCGCACCTTGACGACGGCTGGCACGAGATCCGCGCTGTGGTTGTTGACGATTCGCCGCAGCAGGTGATCGGCGAGTGGGTCGGGTCGTTCACGCTGGCGAACAGCCCGCAGCTGATGGCATCGATGACACCGAGCCCGCTCTCGGGTGACCGCGACACGGAGTTCACGTTCCCCGCGAGCTGGACGGGCGCGACGATCGACGAGATCCGGATCGTGCACCTGGGCCGCGTGGTGGCGGCGGGCGACGGCACGTCGCTGCTGCGCGTCAATGGCGAGCTGCTCGGCGCCGGGCCGGCGCGGGTGTGGGCCGAGGTCGATTTCGTCAACGGCACGACGTACATCACCGAGCCGGTGACGCTC
>JAUHYN010001176.1 GCA_030426505.1 bacterium
GCGCTCCGGAAGGCGTTGGGTGGGCCCCAACAACTGAGGAGCCCGGAAGGGCGGCCGACAGGCCGCGCGGCGAGCAGGCGCGAAGGGAGCCGCGAAAAGCGGAGCGGACTTCCGAACGCTGGCACCAGATTTCGAGGGTCATCGGATGATGCTCGTGCGTGGTCTCCACTCCTCGGTCGCCGTCGTCGCGATCGCCACAATTTTCCTGTCCGCGTGCGGAGACGATCCGCCCCCCGATCCCGTTCGGCCCGACGCCCACACCGCGCACGATCGCGACGGCGGCGTGGTCGTCCCCTTCGACGCCGAACCGCGCGACGCCGGTTCGTCACCGCTCGACGCCGAGGTCCGCGACGGCGGCTTCGACGACGCGGGGACGATCCGCGACGGCGGCCACGACGCGGGCGTCGAAGAACAGGATCCGCCGATCCTCGAGACGCACTCCGGCGGGCAGGTCGTCGCCGTCCACCTCGCGAACGGCCTCGCCTACGTCGGCGTCGGGCCGCGCCTCACGATCTGGGACATCGCGCAGCGACCGGTTCGTCTCGGCGAGAGCGCGCCGCTGTCGGGGCTCGTGACTTCGATCGCCGTGCGCGGCGATCGCGCCTACGTCACGACCGTCGACACCAGCAACAGTCACCTGCACGTGATCGACACCTCCACGACCTCGAACCCGGTGGAGATCGGCGTGCTGCGGCTCGGCGCCGGCAACACCTCTCGCCTCGTCGCGACCCGGATCGACGGCACGCGCCTGTTCGTCTCCGACGCGGAGCAGGGCATCTACATCCTGGATCTGTCGAACCCGGATCGCCCGGAGCACGAGACGGTGATCGTCACGTTTCACGTCGTCGACATGCGCATCCACGCGGGGCGCCTCTACGCCGCGTCGGAGACCTTCAGCTTCGAGCGCGCGGTCGAGGCGTTCGATCTCGAGACCCATCAGTCCGTCGGGCGCGCGGCCCTCGGCGTCGTGGGGACGGAGCTGCTGCCGGGCGGGCTCCTCCTCGTGCGCGGTCTGAACGGCGCGACGATCGAAGACCTATCGACGCTCCCCACGCTGACGCGGCTGTACACGAGCCCCGTCGTCCCGGTGTACGCGTCGGCGGCCGACGATCAGGACGGCGTGTGGCTGACCGTCGACGGCCAGCTGCGTCGCCTCGACTTCTCGAACCGCGCGGCGATCGTCGCGAGCCCCGCGTACGGCAGCGATCTGTTCGGACTCACCACCGCCGCCGCCGCCAACGGTCGCCTCCTCCTCGCCGACTACCAATCCCGCCTCGAAGCGTTCGACACGACCTCGGGAGTGACGTCGCTCGGCGAAGTCGGCACCGGCGCCTGTTCGTACTGCTACTCCGCGACCACGTGGGGGCAGCGCATGGTGATCACCGAGACCGCACCGGGCGCCGTCGGTCGCGTGACGACGCTGCGCGCCGACGACCTCGACGCGATCGGCCAGCACCTCGAGTTCACCGTCGACTTCGAGGACATCGTCGTCGACGGCGACCGCGCGTACGTCGCCGACTGGTTCACGGGGCTGTGGGTGTTCGATCTCTCGAACATCGCCGAGCCGAGCCCCATCGCGACCGTCGCGACCGGTGGCTACCCGAGCGCGCTCGCGTTCGCCGGAGACTACATCGTGGTCGCCGAGGGCTCGGGCGGCGGCGCGCTGCGCGTGTTCTCGCGCGACGGTGAACGCGGGCCCATTGAGCTCGGCGCGATCTCGACCGCGTTCGGTCAGGACGTCGCCGCGGACGGGACGATCGTCTACTTCGCGGCGTCGCCGCTCGGCACGCCCGGCGGGCTCTACGTCTACGACATCGCCGATCCCTCGGACATCCAGCTCATCGCGTTCTACGACGCGTGCGACGCGGCGGTGAGCGTCGCCCTCGAAGGCACGCGCGCGGTGGTGGCCTGCGAGAACGGCGTCCACGTCCTCGACGTGTCGGTGCCGGCGGCACCCACGCCGTTGTCGGTGTGGCTCGACGACGGACCGCGGAGCGCCGGGCCCATCGCGCTCGAGGGCGATCGCTTCTTCGTCGGTCTCGGGGACGGCGTCTACGTGGTCGACATCGTCGACCCGACGCAGCCCGCCTTGGTCGAGGTGCTGCCGACGGCGTGGCTGCCGTGGCACGTCGCGGTGGGCCGGGGCCGCGTGGTCGCGTCCGTCTACTCGGCGGGGCTGTATCAGTGGCCCTCGCGCGCGTCGCGGCCCTGACGGTTCAGACGCGTTCGGGCGGCGTGGGTCGCCCGGACTCGTCGACGAGCGCCTCCGCGCGCAACGCGGCGCGCGTCGCGGGGCGCCGTCCGACGTCGCGCGCGATGCGCGACATCTTCGCCCACCGGTCGGAGTCGAAGCCCGCGTAGCGCGACCAGCTCCACAGCACGAAGAGGTACGGGTCGGCGATCGAGTAGTCGCCCGCGGCGAACCCCTCCGAGGGGAGCGACGCTTCGATGTGATCGAAGATCGCCCCGAAGTCGCGCTGGCCGATCGCACGGATCCCGTCGTGCGGGACGCCTTCGACCGCCTTCACCACGCGGTCGGGTCGAATCACCATTCGGTACGCCGGGTGCGCGAGCGTGGACAGGCGCGACATCAGCTCGTCGATCCGCGCCGCGGTCTCCGGGGCGTTCGGATAGAGGCCGCGCTCGGGCGCGCGCCGCGCGAGGTACCTGAGGATCGCCGTCGTCTCGGTGAGCCGGCGACCTTCGACCTCGAGCGTGGGGACGAGGCCGACCGGATTCACCGCGCGGTACGCGGCGGTCTCGTGTTCGTCGTAGCCGGTGTGGACGCGCTCGAGCTCGTGCGGGAGCTCGAGCTCTTCGAGGACGATGTGGGCAGCGAGGGAGCAAGCCCCCGGGGAGTAGTACAACAACATGGTCGCAGCATGGCGACCGGGGT
>JAUHYN010000064.1 GCA_030426505.1 bacterium
GGCGCGGTCGCCGCGTCGAAGAAGGCGGGCATCCCGCTCTTCTACGGCAGCTACCCGATCACCCCGGCGTCGGACGTCCTGCACGAGCTGTCGCGCCACAAGAACTTCGGCGTGAGCACGTTCCAGGCGGAGGACGAGATCGCAGCGGTGTCGTCGACGATCGGCGCGGCCTTCGCGGGTCAGCTCTCGATCACCGGCTCGTCGGGCCCGGGCATCGCGCTCAAGGGCGAGGCGATCGGCCTGGCGGTGTCGACCGAGCTGCCGATGGTCATCCTGAACGTGCAGCGCGGCGGCCCGTCGACGGGCCTCCCCACGAAGACGGAGCAGGCGGACCTCTTCCAGGCGATGTTCGGTCGCAACGGCGAGTGCCCGGTGCCGATCGTCGCGGCGGCGACCCCGTCGGACTGCTTCATCATGATGATGGAGGCGTGCCGGCTCGCGCTGAAGTACATGATGCCGGTCTTCCTCCTCACGGACGGCTACCTCGCGAACGGCGCCGAGCCGTGGCGCCTGCCGACCGAGGACGAGCTGCCGGATGTGAAGGCGGCGTACTGCACGGAGGCCGAAGGCTTCCACCCCTGGAAGCGTGACGAGGAGACCCTCGCGCGCGTCTGGGCGATCCCGGGCACGCGGCGCCTCGAGCACCGCGTCGGCGGCCTCGAGAAGAACTACGACTCGGGCCACATCAGCTACGACCCGGACAACCACGAGCGGATGACGTACGTGCGCCAGCAGAAGGTCGACGTCATCGCGAACGATATCCCGCTCGCGGAGCCCTTCGGCGCCGAGAGCGGCAAGATGCTGTTGGTGAGCTGGGGCTCGACCTACGGCGCGGTGCGCGCGGCGACGCACATCGCGCGCGAGCAGGGTCTCGATGTCTCGCACCTGCACCTGCGGCACCTGAACCCCTTCCCGAAGAACCTCGAGGAGGTGCTCGGGAAGTACGACAAGATCGTGGTGCCGGAGATGAACATGGGACAGCTCAAGGGGCTGCTCCGCATGAAGTTCTTGGTCGACGCGATCGGCTTCAACAAGATCCAGGGCAAGCCGTTCAAGGTCGACGAGGTCCTCGAGCGCATCCGCCAGGAAATGGCCTAAGGGAGCAAGTCAGAGATGGTGACGGCAGCAAGAGACGAGAACAAGCTCACCCGGAAGGACTTCCAGTCCAACCAGGAAGTGCGCTGGTGCCCGGGGTGTGGTGACTACGCGATCCTCGCGACCGTTCAGCGCATGATGCCGAAGATCGGCGTCGCGCGAGAGAACATCGTGTTCGTCAGCGGGATCGGCTGCTCCAGCCGCTTCCCGTACTACATGGAGACGTACGGCTTCCACAGCATCCACGGGCGCGCGCCGGCGATCGCGAGTGGCGTGAAGATCTCCAACCCGGACCTGTCGGTCTGGGTCGTGACGGGCGACGGCGACGGCCTGTCGATCGGTGGCAACCACCTGATCCACGCGCTCCGCCGCAACGTGAACCTGAAGATCCTGATGTTCAACAACCGGATCTACGGGCTCACGAAGGGCCAGTACTCGCCGACGTCGGAGCACGGGAAGAAGACGAAGTCGACGCCGTTCGGTTCGGTCGACCACCCGTTCTCGCCGGCCTCCGTCGCACTCGGCGCGGAGGCGTCGTTCGTGGCGCGCTCGATCGACGTCGAGCCGAAGCACCTCGAGTCGGTGTTGCTCCGCGCGGCCGAGCACAAGGGCGCGGCGTTCGTGGAGATCATCCAGAACTGCAACGTCTTCAACGACCGGGCGTTCGAGCACTTCACGGCGAAGGACGTGAAGAAGGACGCGCAGCTCGTCGTCGAGCACGGCAAGCCGCTGATCTTCGGCAAGGACGGCAACCGGGGCGTGCGCCTCGTCGGCAAGAACGGCCTCACTCCCGAGGTCGTGACGATCGGCGAGAACGGCATCACTGAGGACGACATCCTCGTCTACGACGAGACCCAGCACTCGGGTGTCATGGCGTACTTCCTCTCGCGCATGGAGCCGCCGGAGTTCCCGGTCCCGATCGGCGTCTTCCGCGCCGTGGATCGTCCGGTCTACGAGGCGCAGACGAGCGAGCAGGTCCGGTGGGCCAAGGAGAAGCGCGGCGAGGGCACCATCCACGACCTCCTGCACTCCGGCGACACCTGGACCGTGAAGTAGTCCGCGGGGCCGTTCACCAGCGGATCCACTCCGCCTGAACGGCCCACGCGACCCCGCCCGCCGCAAAGAGCGCGACCATCACCGCGACCGCGGCGCCGAACCCCAACACGTCGAAGCGACGCCCGCGTACCCAGCGGACACACGCGGCGATCGCGACCAGCGCCCCGAGCCCCAGCCCAACCAACGCGCCGCCCACCGGCGCGGCGATGTCGTGCGCGTGGGAAGGAGACAGCCCGGTGATCAACGCTCCGACGACGCCGCACGCGAGCGGGACGCTCAGGAGCCACGCGAGAGCGGCGGCGTAGGCGCGCATCCGAGGGACACGCTACACCGCGGCGCCCAGACGGAGAAGGAGCCGTGCATCACGGGCCGCGCAGCTGCACGGCCCACACTTCGGCGGAAGCGATGTCGTACAGGACCGTGTCCTCCGACAAGAACACCATCCCTTCGACATCCCCGCGAGACAGGCGCATCGCGCTGCACTCGATGCCGTTGTCCGGATCCACGAAGCCCTGTCGGCCATCGCCCCCACCGACGAGGATGCCGCGGGGGTGCGCGATGGCGTGATCCGTCTCGCGCACCACGGTCTCGAAGGTCAGCACCGGCCGCCAAACGCCTCCCTCCGACTCGAGGAGGTAGGGGATGGCGTCGCGGTCCGCGGCGAGTACGAAGGTCCGGTCGCGGTAGGCGACGGCGTTCATCACCCGCGGACGCAGACCGAGATCGGCAGCCACCGGTTCTTCGGTGCGCTCGAGTCCGCGCCACCGCTCGACGGTGTCGCCGCGGGAGGTCACGAGGACGTCGCCCTCCGCGGTCCACGTCAGTCGGTATTTGCCGCTGGCCACTCGGGTCGAGTCGAGCCGCGTCCACGTGCCGTCCGCGAAGCGGCCGACCGAGCCGTCTTCGGCGATCGCGTAGGCGGTCGCGCCGTCCGGGCTCACGGCGATGTCGACGATCGGCGCGCCGAGGTGGAGCGTGGTCCCCACGCGGAGGCGATCGGGATCTTCGAGGCGCCCCACTCGGCCGTCCTCGAACCCGACGAACGAAGCGCCGGCGCCCACGATGCGCGACAGGGGCGTGGTCGAGGTGTCGATGGTCTCGATCGTGTCGTCCCGCCAGCGGTGGAGCGCAAAGCGATCCGCGATCCACGCGGAGTTGTCAGGCGCCGCGACGAGGCCGACGAGGAGCTCGTCGAAGTCGTCATGCACCGTCCGGACGACGTACGTCGGACACTCGAACGCGAGGGCGAGGTCGTCTCCGGTACCCGGCTCGGACATCGACCACGGCGAGACCGCGCCCGCTTCGAAGCGCGCCGACCACGTCGCGCTCGCGGGCGGTAACCGGACCTCGCCTTCCTCGATTGGCCCGGGTCGCAGGAAGAGCTCCGTCGGCGTCGAATGGAAGAGCCGCGACTCGAGGTCGGCGCGCTCGAGCTCCATCAACTGCGTCGCGAACTGGACGGAGCCCCCGGGCTCCACGACGTAGTGCTCCGCCCCGGACGGCGCGCGGAGCGTGAGGAGCTGCGTGCCCGCTTCGAATCCGGGCGGAGGATCGAACTCGACGCGGACGCGCTGCACTTCGTCGCCGCTGCAGCCGAGCGCGGCGAGGACGAGCGTCAGCGCGCCGCGCCGCACGGCATACCTTCGGCGGGGCGCTGACAGAGATCGTAAACGGTCATGGCGTCCTGCGGCGACGCGACCACGGCCACCGTCACCGCCGCGACGGCGACGGCCGCGGCCCCGATGCCGACCCACAGCCAGTAGGACGGGCCGCTCGGCTCGAGTTCGATCCGGCGCGAGGTCTCGGTGCCCGCGACGACGAAGACCTCGAGGTTCGCGGATTCGTGATCGTCGGCGTTCACGTCGAGCGTGTGGACGCCCGGGAGCAAGAGCGCGCGCGGGCGATCGAGCGTGGCGTCGGCGACCGTGACCGTGGCGTCGTCCGGGACGAGTTCGAGGAGGAGAGCGCCGTGCGCCGGGTGGCCCGCGGCGTCGAGCGCGGCGAGGAGCTCGTCCGCGATCGCGCGACGTGGAGTTCGAGTGTTGGGATCGATCTCGCCGAAGTGACGCGCGAGGCGACGCCCGCCCTGGGTGTCGATGACGTCGACGGCGACGCCGATGTGATCTTCCCGCGTCTCGATGATCGCGACGACGGCCCGCGTGAAGTCCGCGGGGCACGCATCGACGACACACGACAGCTCGCCCGCGCAGTCGAGGACGGTCTTCTGCAGATCGCGAGCGAGGATCTGCGCGTCGAGGGACGGGACGAACTCGAAGACCGCCTGGAGGTCGACCTCGGACTTGTCTCCGACCGCGCGGACGATGACCGCCGTCGGCTGCGGCGCGACGGGAGACGACATCGCGGTGAGCAGTGCGAAGAGCATCGATGCGGAGGAATGCTGCCTGGTGAGACGCCCACGGTCCATGTACCGTCGCTTCGGGCCTCGGCCCGTCCCGTGATGTCCGACCGCACGGAATCGAGCTTCGGCGCCTATACGCTGCACGAGCGCATCGGAGTGGGCGGAATGGCGGAGGCGTACGTCGCGACGCGCGACGGCGCCGCGACCCCCTGCGTGCTGAAACTGATCCGCGACGCGGACAACCCGATCGCGTTGGCGCGGATGCGACAGGAGGCGCACGCCGGCGTTCACCTCGCGCACGACAATGTGGTGCGGACGCTCGACGCCGGGACGATCGACGGCACCTTCTACATCGCGGTGGAGCTGATCGTCGGAGAGGATCTCCGGCGCGTCGTCGAGTGGTTCCAGTCTCGGTCGCGCCCCGTGCCGATCCCGCTCGTCGTCGGCGTGATGCGACAGACGCTCACGGGGCTCGCCTACGCGCACGCGGCGACGGGCCCCGACGGCGCGCCGCTCGGCGTCGTCCATCGCGATCTCGCGCCGGCCAACCTGATGATCGACCACGCCGGCTGCGTGAAGATCATCGACTTCGGCCTCGTACGCGCGGCGCTCGGAGGCGCGCGCACCAGCCCCGGGATGCTCATGGGGACGCTCGAGTACATCGCGCCGGAACAAGCGCAGGGCGAGGCGGTGGATGCCCGGGCCGACCTCTACGCCTTGTCAGCCGTCGCCTATACGGTCCTCACCGGGGCGCGCGTCGCGCGCGGCATTCGCCCGCGCGACGTAGTGCAGTCGCTCCTCGCCGACACGCCCCGCCCCGTCGAGTCGTTGCGCGCCGACGTGTCGCCTCGCCTCGCGCGCGCACTGACCCGCGGGCTCGCGAAGGCGCGTGAAGATCGGCACGCGAGCGCGGCGGCGTACCTCGAAGCGCTCGAAGGCGAAGCGGGGCTCGACGCCGATGAGATCCGCGCGCAGATGCACGAGGCGTTTCCGGAGCTCGCGGACCGGGCCTCGCGGTGGGCGTCGTGGTTGGAGCGCGAGCCGACGCAGGTGACGACGCGCGCGGAGGTCCGGCCCCGCGACGCGCTCCCCGTGGCCACCGTCGACGCCTCGACGCCCGGCCCGTCGAACCCGCCATCGATCGAATCGGAGGCCCTCCGACGCCCGCGAACCACCGGCGCGTCGACCGCACCGCCGAGTGGATCGGAGTCGCTCCGGCTCCCGATGCTCTCGGTGATCCTCGGCGCGCTCGCCGTCGCCGCCGTCACCGCGCTCGCATTCGTCGTGCTCCGACCGCTCCGGGCTCCGGTCGCCCCCTCGCCGACGACGCTCGGGGCCACGCCCTCGGCGGCGCCGAAGCCGGCGCTCGTGCCGATGGCAGAGGCGGCAGATCCCCCCTCCGCGCGCGCGGCGCCCGACGACGGCGACGCGCCCCGGACCGAGACCTCCCCGCCCCCGCCGCGGACGAAGCGGCCCACCGCGAGATCGACGCGGAGGCCGAACGCGAACACGCCACCGGCGCCGGAGGGACGCGCGCCGGAGCGCCGAGCCGTGACCTCTGACCCGGTGCGCAGCACGGATGACGCGAGCGCTCGGACCGCGCCGCTGACACCTGGAGTCTCGATGGCCGAGCGCATCTCCCGGCTCGATTCCCGGCTGCGTCGCCTCGACGCGCGCGCCGTAGATCCCGAAGCCACGAAGCGCCTGCGCGCCGACCTCGCGTTCGCGCGCGCCTCGGGCGCGCCCCGGCCGGAGGTCATCGACCGCATCGAACAGGCCGTCGAGCGCCTCGAGCGTGCCTCCCCGCCCTGACCCGCAGCCTGAGGCGCGTGTTACAACGATGCGGATGGACGCGCTGACGCCGTCGCAGCTCGCCACGCTCGAGGCCGCGCTGCGTGCGATGGTCGCCCAGCTCGAAGAGACGATCGAGGACGCGGCGGCGAGCGTCCAAGCGGTCGAGTTGGATCAGGCGGCGGTCGGGCGCGTCAGCCGCATCGACGCGATCCAACGCCAGTCGCTCGCGCAGGCCTCGCGCGAGGCGCTGAAGACTCGGCGGCGACTCGCGCAGCAGGCGCTCGCGGCGATGGAGGAAGGCACGTACGGGGAGTGCCGCCGCTGCGAGGAACCGATCGCCTTCAAGCGGCTCGAGGCGCGACCGGAGTCACCCTTCTGTCTCCGCTGCGCGCGGTGATCGGGTTAGACTGATCGGGTCGTGTCCGAAGCCCAGCCCGAACAACTCGGACGTCTGTGGGCGGTCTCCCCGTCGATGTTGCAGCTCTTCCAGAACGTCCGCGACGTCGCGGCGACGGAGACTTCGGTCATCGTCGAAGGCGAGACCGGGACCGGTAAGGAGCTGGTCGGCGAGGTGCTGCACGAGATGTCGCAGCGGTCCTCGGGCCCGTACGTGGTCGTCGACTGCGCCGCCGTCCCGCGCGAGCTGATCGAGTCGGAGATCTTCGGGCACCAGAAGGGCGCGTTCACGGGCGCGACCGGCGATCGGCGCGGCGCGTTCGAAGCGGCGGACGGCGGCACGATCTTCATCGACGAGATCGGCGAGCTCCCGCTCGACTTGCAACCTCGCTTGCTCCGCGTCCTCGAGAAGCAGGAGATCAAGCGCGTCGGCTCGAACACCTCGCACAAGATCGACGTGCGGGTGGTCTCCGCGACGAACCGCGACCTCCAGCGCGAGGTGGCCGAGGGGCGCTTCCGCGAGGACCTCTACTTCCGCCTCAACGTCGTGAAGCTGAAGCTCCCGCCGCTGCGCGATCGGCCGGACGACATCCTCTTCCTCGCCGAGCGCTTCCTCTCCGACTTCCCCGGGATGCACGGGCCGATTCAGCTCCGCGACGACACGAAGAAGAAGCTCGTCGAGCACCCGTGGCCCGGCAACGTCCGCGAGCTGAGGAACCTGATCGATCGCGGCGCTGCGATGTCGGACCGGTACTTCCGCATGCCGGAAGACTTCGGCCGCACGATCGAGATCGACGGCTTCGGCGGCATCGCGCCCGGCTCCGGCGTGGGGCTGGTCGACGAGCACCACCCGGCCTCCATCATCGCGACGCCCGAGGCCGCGCGCCCCGAGACCGGCGCGATCACCCGCCCGCTGTGGGCGGGGCGCGAGTACAAGGACGCGAAGGAGGCCGTGCTCGAGGACTTCGAGCGGGGCTACATCGCGGAGCTGTTGGAGAAGCACGGAGGCAACGTCAGCGCGGCCGCGCGGGACGCCGGCATCCACCGCAACATCCTGCACCGCATGATGGCGAGGTACGGGATCAGTCGTTAGCTAAGGCGCGACGAGATCGACGATAACCTGCGCCGTCTCGCCGGCGGCGACGGACGGCACCACGGCGCACCCCTTCGCGAGGACGGCGCCGTTGCCGCGCCCCTCGACGTGGATGCGCAGAAGCGCCAGGAGGCCGTCACCCGACGCCGCGTTCACGAGTCCGCGGTACGCCTGATTCTGCTCGAAGCCGCTCGCCGTCCCGGCGCCCGCGACCTGAACGCGCATCACGTTGAGGTTGAAGTTGTCCTCGAGGGTGCAGGAGGCGAGCAGCCCTTCGCAGGTGATGCGCGTGCCGTCGGCGCCCATCGGATCGAGGACGGCGAAGACGAAGCTGTTCCCGCCCGCGCCGTGTTCGAAGACATTGAATCCGACCTGGATCGTCGCGTCGCGCTGGTACGGCACGCAGGACCCGGCCGAGCACAGCTTGTCGACCGCCTCCTGCGGGCACCGCTCGCAGTTGAACGCCTGGGTCACGTTGCGGACGCCGCACTCGTCGAAGCCCGCGCAGTCCGAGCCCGTCGGCTCGCCGGGGACGCCGCAGATCTCCCCGACCGCGACGCCCGCGTCGCGCGTCACCGTCGTGTCGTCGCCTCCGTCGTCGCCCGAGCCGGAGCCGCACGCAGCGACGAGGACGAACACGAGGACGAAGGGGGCGCGGGACATCGGCGCGCAGCTTGGCCCACGCGAGCGCCAATGCTCAAGCGACGTGTCCGCGACCGCATCCCGCGACGCGAAGATCCCCGCATCCGCACCTGATTCGGAGCGCGTGCACAGGACGCCTGGGCACGGCCACGGACGGTGATGCGGTCCGCCGCGTGGCCCCGCCGTTGCAACCTCTCGGCGCATGTCCGCCGCGAGGTCTCGCCCGCGCCCGATGCGGGTCGCCCCCCGCTCCGCGACGCGGGCGCGTCCGCCGGTCCTGCCGCGCCGAGGGAGCACGGTCCGGCGGCCCGTGCTCTCGGCGGCCGACGAGGCGCGCGTCCACCGGATCCACCGCCGACTCGACGCCGACCTCGCGCGGATCGAGGCCCGGCGAGAACAGGAGCGCGCGCGCCTGGAGCGACGGCTCCGGGAAGCGCGCGCGGATCACCAACGCACGCGCCGCGTCCAGGACGAGCGGGTGGAGCGCGCCGATCGTTGGGCGAAGCGCACGAACGCCGCGGTGGACACGGCCCGCGCTGCGCTCGACGAGGATCGCCCGGGCGTCGGTGCGCTGGTCATCGCGTGGGGGCGACACCGCAGCGACGGCCGCCTCGAGTTCGAGCTCGCCGCGTTCGGGCTCGGGCCCCCGGGGCCGCCGCTCCCCGAGGACAAGCACACGTCACAGGGTCGCGTGGATCGCCTCGCGTTCGCGGTGCGGCTCGACCAACAGGCGCAGGACGACCTCGCCGCCGCCCACGCCGCCGCGCTCGGCGCGGTGCGCGGCGCGCAGGTGCGCTACGAACGCATGGTCGCGAGTCGGCGCGAGCGACTCCTCGAGATCGATCGACGCGCGCGCGAAGATCGCGTGCGGTTGGAGCGCGAAGCCGCCGAGGCGCGCAAGCAGATCGTCGAAGCGATCGCGCGCTGAGCCGATCAATCGCGGAGCGCGCCCCACAGCGCGCTCCATGCTTCGGTGATCGACTGAACCCCTTCCACCGCGACGACCAGGAACGCGACGAGGATCGACGCGACCAACAACGAGGCGAACAAGAACAGCCGGAGGAGCGGCGCGATCGGCGGCCGGTCCGAATCGCGCAGCGGCGCCCCGTCCGCCGCGAGGTCGTCCGTCGACACGGAGGACTCGGCGGGCTCGAGCGCCAACGCCGGATCGAGGAACGGGCGCGCCTCGGGCGCGACGCTCGGCAGCGACGCTCCGAGCCGCGGCGCCGCCGGGCGAAGGTCGAGCATTCGATTCACGAAGAGCCGCCGGGCGACGGCGCGGTCCGCGAGGGAAACGCGGATGAACGCGGCGAGCTCCTCGCGCGCGTCGTAGCCGGACCTCCGCGAGTCGAGGTAGCCCTCGATCGCGTCCGCGAGTTGCCCCGGGTGCTCGAAGCGCTCGGCGGGCTTCGGCCGGAGGGCGCGGAGGACGATCTCCTCGACCTTGAGCAACGCGGGGTCGAGCCCGACCGCGCGCGGCCTCGCGATCCTCGGGGAGGCGACCGCGGCGAGCAGCTCGTCGGGGCCGCGCGCCGAGAGCGCGCGCCGCCCGGTGAGGAGCTCGTAGAGCATCAGCCCCAGCGCGTAGACGTCGGTGTGCGGCCCGACGGCCGTGAGGTCGAGCAAGCGCTCGGGCGCGAAGTACGAGACGGCGCCGATCGGGCGCTCCTTCGTCGCCTGGTGTCGCGCGATGGTGAGCGCGATCTCCGGGTACCGGACCTCGATGGAGTTCGACGCGTAGCGGAACGCGATGTTCGCCGGACACAGATCTCCGTGCGCGCGCGGGAGCGACACGTCGAGGATACGCGCGATGCGCCCGACGAGCGCGAGCGACAGCATCCACGGCCAACGGACCTCGGCGGCGATCAGCGCCTCGAGCGAATCGGAGAGCGGATCCGGCGCCACGAGGACGACGCGGCCCCCGACCGTCGACAGCGCGGGCGGCGCCGCGAGCGCGTCGTCGTCGCTGCGTCGGTCGCGACCGATCGTCTCGACGAGCGCGCGGCGGAGTCGCTCGGGCGACGCGTGCAGGACGTTGGCTTCGAAGAAGTCACGGTGTCCGACGCGTCGCGCGGCGTAGACCGTCGACCAGTTCGTCTCTCTCTTCACCGCGAGGAGTTGATGGCTCCCGACGATCGTCCCGATCCGCATGGTTCCCGAACGGGAGTCGACAAGGCACTCGACGGCGTATGCAAGGCCGGTCTGTGGGTGTCCGCGCGCCGCTTGGCGCCCAACGTAGCGGTCTGGATTGCTCGACCTCGACGCCCTTCGACGCGCCTGCGATGCGGGGGCGCTCCCGGATCCCGTCCACCGTTCAGGACCGACAGAGCGCCCGATCGCGCGCCGGGTTCGAATCCCACCGACCAGATGCCCCACGACGCACCGCGGCACGTCTTTTGTTGGCGGGTGGCTTCGCGGTAAGGAGTCTCAGCGACGCGGCGTCATCGTCGACGCCGTGGATGTACGGGAGGTCCGAGTGAAGCGAGTCGTCATGTGTGGAGTCTTGGTCGTCGCCGCCTGCGGCGATTCCGAGGAGCCGTTCGAGATCCCGGCGCCGCCGCCCACCGGCTACCAGATCATCCTCCCGGCCGTGGAGATCCCGTCGGGTGAGGACATCGAGTTCTGCACCTACTTCAACCTCGACGACAAAGCCTTCCACGACGCCAACGGTGAGCCGTTCCTCCTGAAGGACCTCATCGTCAACGGCTTCGACCCGACGGCCGAGGAGATCGCGATCGGGAAGATCGAGGTCAAGGGCGCGCCGGGCCTGCACCACATCCAGATCCTCGCGATGGAGAACGACCTCGAGGACGTCGAGGACAAACACATCTTCGAGTGCGCCGTGGATCTGTTCGGCGGGCCGCTCACCGGCGACGTCGATCCGCTGTTCTTCACGTCCCTCAACGACTACGCCGTCGAGTACCCCGAGGGCGTCGCGCGCGTGTTGAAGCGGGTGTCGCACAAGGACGACGAGACCAAGTCGCGCGGCACGCAGCTGCTCTACAACTTCCACTACCTCAACACGACGGAGGAGACGATCAAGGCCGAGGTCGTCGTGAACCTGCACGTGGTCCCGCGCGAGACCGTCGTTCACCCGGTCCGCAGCGCGTGGTGGAACTACATCTACTTCGAGGCCGAGCCCAACAAGGTCTCGCGCGTGGAGGCGCAGGGCTCGTTCCTCGTCGACGTCAACCTCGTCGGCATGACCTCGCACCTGCACGAGATGGGGCGCCGCTTCACGTACGAGATCGGCGGGCAGACGGTCTACGACAACAAGAACTGGGCGGAGCCGGAGTACAAGCGCTTCGACGACGGAACGCGCCTCGCGAAGGGCGACCCGATCGACTTCACCTGCGAGTGGTTCAACTCCGCCGCCACCCCGCGGTACTTCGGTCTGCAGGCCGACGACGAGATGTGTACGGCGATCGTCGAGTACTACCCGACCGACGAAGCCGAGGCCGAGGCCCTCCTCGAGATGCAGCGCATGGACGCCGAGATGAACGGCGGCGGCGGCCCGTTCCGGGGTGAGCTGGTCACGCTGGAGCGCTTCATCGGCTTCCCGGAGGAGCTCATCGAACAGATCTCCGCCGAGCCGGAGCGCGCGTTCGAGATCTTGGACACCGACATCATCTGCGGCATCGCGTTCAACCTGAAGCAGATGGAGCGCCAGTACGGTCGCTCGCCCGAGGTGCTCACCTCGCTCCAGGGGTTGCTCGGCTACCTCGAAGAGCCCTGTCGCCTGTAGGCCTCGTGACACCTCACGCCAACATCGTGCGCCGAACGCGAGGCCTCGCGTGGGCGGGCCTCCTCGCGTGGGCGAGCGCTTGCGTCGTCGAGCCACCGGTCGAGCGGATGTACCGGCCGCCCCCCGTTCCGGTGCGCGACGGTGGACAACCGCAACCGACCACGTATGCGCCCGAAGCGTGTCGCGCGCAGATCACTCGCGTGGCGGAGTACGCCACGGACGACACCGCGTACCGCCCGCCTGTCGTCCACGGGGCGCGCATCCTCGAGCGGCGTGCGATGGGCCAGGACGAGAACGAGCGCGTCGAGATCGTCGACGTGGTGACCGGCGCGGTCCTGTTGTCGGACGGCGGCGCGCTCCCCGGGACGTCGACCGCTTCGACGTTCCGGATCCGGTGGGACCCGGTCGCGGCGACGAACGACGTCGTACCGCCGACCGCCGCGCGGCCCTTCGCGGTGGGGGGACAGATCTCCGACGCCGCCGCGGGCTTGGTCGAGGACGTCGTCGTGCGCTTCGACGAGGCCGGCGACCTCGACGTCGTGCGCGTGGCGGATCTGTTCCCCACGATCCCCGAGGCCCAGCAGCTCGTGGACTACCGCCTCGGGCCGACCGGCGATCTCTTCGTCTTGGGCGGAACCGTGGGCCTCGGGCGCGCCGTCGCGCGCGTCCCGGCGGGCGGCGGGCCGTCGACGGTCCTGGTCGACCCCTCCACCGCGCTGGCGCCCAACCCGCTCGAAGCCGAGCTCTACGCGATCGAGCTGGTGTCCCCGACGCCAGCCGACGGGATCCACGTCCGCGCGACCGCCGGGTCCGATCCCCGCGTGCCGAGCAGCCTGTACCTCGAGCTCATGGGCGTGACGCCCCGATGCCTCGCCGCCGGGTTCCCGATCCTCTGCGCCGACCCGAAGCGGAACGTCCCCATCGTCGACTTCGCGGGGACGCACGGGGCGACGACCGCGATCTCTACGACCCTGGACCTCGACATCGCACGCGGCGCACGCGGCTTCGAGCGGATCCTCACCATTCCGGAGGATCGCTTCGAGCGCGCCGACGGTGAGACGGTGTTGGTGAATCGGATCGGCAACGTCGAGGTCTGCCCGGTCAACGGACTCGTGTACGCCGCGGTCGAGTTCGCCCCCCTCCGCGGCGACGACTACTCCGAGCTGATCCGCGTGGAGGCCGACGGATCCTTCCGCGCCCTGACCGACTTCGCGCGCTTCGTCGACGACCGGGCCTACGACGAGCGAGTCCCGAACGTCATCGTGGACTTCGCTCTGGGGCCCCGGTGCGACGCCATCATCCACGGGAGACGAACCCGCACGGCGGAGCCCGGCTACGACGGCCACTGGATCGCCTACGCGGACGGCGTCACGATCGAGGTCCTCGACGAGACGCCGGGTCGTGCCGACAACGGCGGCGACGGCATCACCGGGGTCGAGCCGGCGTGGACCGGCGTCGACGCCCTCGCCGACTTCCGGACGCCGGTCGAGTTCGACGCCGCGGGCGGGCTCTACCTCGTCACCCACACCCATGGGCCCTCGGGTCGGACCCGGCATTTCCTGAAGGCGACGCGACCGTTCTGCGCCCGTCCGAGGTGACCCCTGCTAGAGTCTCGCTCCGTGCCGGGCGGGATTCGGATCCGATCGCAGCTCCTCGCGGCGCTCGTCTCGTCCGTCGTCCTCGCGGTCGCGGTGCTCGCGTACTTCTCCGAGCGCCAGACCCGGCGTGCGCTCGACGACGCGCTGGGCGAGCGGCTGACCTCGATCGCCGAAGCCACCTCGACCGTCATCGCGCCGCGCATCATGGTGCTCGAGCGTGGCGACGACGACGCGCGCACGCGCCGCAGCGCGACGCAGAAGCTGGAGCGCGTCCGCGAGTCGACGAAGGTCGCGCGCATCCTCCTCGTCCGCACGCCGGGCGACGAAGCGATCCTCGACACCGCGCGCACGCTGCGGGTCGGTGACGAGTACGGCCGCGCGCGCTTCGATCAAGTCGAGCTCGCGCAGGTGAGCGCGAAGCAGAGCGCGGCGTCGGTGCTGTTCGAGGGCCCGGACGGGCGCCCGTACAAGTCGGGCTACGCGCCGTTCTACGACGAGGCGGGCGCGGTCGTCGGGTACGTCGTCGTGAACGCGGCCGCGACGTACACCACCGCGATCGACGAGCTGCGCACGAGCCTCGGCACGATCGCGATCGTCGCGGTGTTGCTGATGGTGATCGTCGCGATCGTCCTCGCGCGGCGGTTGTCCGAACCGCTCGCCGAGCTGTCGGCGGCGGCGGAGCGCATCGGCGAGGGGCAGCTCGCGACCGAGGTCCCGGTCCACGGCCCGCACGAGACGGTCGTGCTCGGGAAGACGATGCGCGCGATGACGGCGTCGCTCGAAGCGCGCGAAGAAGAGATGCAGCTGATGCTCGCCGGGATCGCCCACGAGGTGCGCAACCCGCTGGGCGGCATGAAGCTGTTCGGCGGGTTGCTCGACGAGGACCTCGAAGAGGGCGACCCCCGCAAGAAACACGTTAAGAAGATCCTGAGGGAGCTCGGCACGCTGGCGAAGGTCGTGAACGACTTCCTCGACTTCGCGCGTCGGCGGCCCCCCGAGCCGCGCCGAGTCGACCTGAACGACTTGCTGTTCGAAGTCATCGCGCTCGCCGACAAGGACGCGTCCGAACAGGACGTGAAGCTCGGGCTCGAGGTGCCCGCCGGGCTGTCGACGTCGCTGGATCCGGAGGCGATGAAGCGCGCGATCCTGAACCTGGTGCGTAACGCGATCCAGGCGGCGC
>JAUHYN010001177.1 GCA_030426505.1 bacterium
CGAGCTCACCGCCCGCGAGCCCCTCGCGCGCGGCGTCCTCGGGGTGCAGCTCGAGGTACGGGTACGGGACCGAGCGCAGCTTCTGGTCGATGCGTTCGTCGTGATAGCCGGTCTGCCACCAGTGCTGGTTGCGCCCGGTCGTCAGCCAGTACGGGTGCTTCGCCGCGCGCTCGCCGTGGAGGTAGCGGCCGACCGCTTCGGGGTAGCCGTCCCAAGGATCCGAGCCGTGCCACGAGAAGCGCCCGTCCTCGGTCGCGAACCGCTCCGTGTAGCGACGCGTCGTCCCGACCAGCGCCTTGGTCTTCGGATCGCGCCTGACCGGCGTGGCGATCCCATCCTGACCGAGGCGCCGGAGCATCGCGTAGTCGACGCCGGCGTAACACTCCGCGGGGAGCGACTCCGCCTCGGCGGCGCCCATCGTGTTGTCCCCGAACGACGCGCCCCCCGCGATGAAGACGTCCTCCGACTTCGCCCAATCGAAACCCGCGCAGCGCGCGGCGTCCTCTCTGCGCCCGAGGCGTCGGTACCGCTTCGCCATCGCGCGCGCGACGCGCGCGACGATCGCCCAGTCGGGGAGCGCCGCGCCCGGCGGATCCATGAAGCGCGGATACAACCGGAGCAGTCGGCTGTTGCAGTTGATCGAGGTGAGGTCCATCTCGCCCCACCCCGCTGCGGGCAGAATCAGGTGCGCATCCTCGGCGGTCTTCGTGCGGTAGAGCTCGGAGATGACGAGGAAGAGATCCTTCGTCGCGGCGAGGTGATCGACGATCGCGTCCGCGAGCTTCGGCGACTTCGCGTTCGTCGTGATGACCTCGGCGACGCCGCGCGTGCGCGCGCCGATCCGCTCCGCGAACGCCTGCGCTCGCGGCGTCGAGCGATATGGGTTCGTGCCGACCACCCAGTACACATCGCCGCCGCCGTTCATCAGCAGCGCGTCGACGTTCGGCGGCGGGCGCGGCCCCGGGTACGGCGGCCGCACGTAGCCCTCCTGGTGCCCGCCCTGTCGACAACAGCCCGCGCCCGGGCGCCCGATGTTGCCGCTGAGCGCAGAGACCTGAACCACGGCCGCGACGGTGTCGTAGTTGCGTTGGTTCCAGATGACGCCCTTCTCGTAGAGCGTATAGGTGCGGCGGCGGTGACCGCTCGCCTTGGGCGCCGCCATCCAACGCGCGGCCTGTTCGATTCGCGCGCGTGACACGCGGGTGATCCGGCAGGCCTTCTCCATGAACCGTTCGTACGGATCGCCGCGGCGCAGGCTCTTCGCTTCGTAGTCCGCGAAGGTCTTCGGATCCGAGCGCTCGGCGAGGAACGCGCGATCCTCCAGGCCGAACTCGACCATCGCGCGCGCGATCGCGTCCGCGAGGACGACGTCCGTACCGAGATCGGGTTGGAGGTGGAGGACGCGATCGGCGTCGACGGCTTCGCAGACTCCGAGGGTCGAGGTGCGACGCGGATCGATCACGACGACGCGCGCGGCCTCGGCGGTCTCGCCCTCGTCGAACACGCCGTGCTTCTCCTCGAGCGTCTCGCCGCGCACGTTCGGGAGGAGGTGCGCGGTGAAGAACGCCGACGCCGTCTCGAAGCCGTTGGCGCCCCAGAACACCAGCGTGTCCGCGACGCGGCCGTCCTGCGCGGTGCCGTGCAGCTCGTGGACGCCGCGGTCGCGGCTCCCCCACACCTCGGAGTTGTAGGCGGGGCGGTTATGGATGGCGACGTGCTTCATGTGGAGCACGTCGAAGAACAGGCGCCCCACCGCGAAGTTGTTCTCGAAGCCGCCGCCTCCGCCGCCGTGGTCGAACGCCTTCGCGGTGATCGCGTCGGCGCCGTGCTCGTCGTGGACCCGCGCGAGCACCGTCGCGAGCAGCTCGATCGCTACGTCCCACGTGACGGGGACGTGCTCGCCGCCGACCTTCAACAGCGGGGTGGTCAGGCGATCGCGCGTCGACCGAAACGGCGCATACGTCGTGAGCGCATTGGCGCCGCCGCGGCTCGAGTGTTCGCAACCCACGTTGACGGGTGAGCGGTCACTCGGGACGATCGCGAGGTTGTGGCGGCGCCCGCGGTGCGTGATCACGGCGTGCATCGACTCGGTGTACGGGCGCCCGAGGAGCGGCGCCTGCGGGTGGCGGAAGTCGACGCCGAGCGCGTTCTGCTCGGGGCGCTCGCCGCCTTCGCGCCCGACGGGCCAGCGGAACACGGTGTAGCCGCAGCCGACGGTGCAGTACTGACACACGGTCTCGAAGCGCTCCGCCTGTCGCGGCGGGATCGGGAGTCGATCGCGGCGAGTCATCGGTTGTCGCTCCGGCCCCAGATCAAGCCTTCTACGCCCGTCGCGATCACGTCGTCGCCGTCGAGCTCGAGCGTGACGCGCGGGAGGTACGTGGTGGCGACGCCTTGGTAGCACTCTCCTTCGCGCGCGGGATCGAACGCGGAGAAGTGGCACGGGCAGACGAAGCGATCGCCCTTCGCCTGCACCTCGCAGCCGCGGTGTGTGCAGAGCGCGGAGTACGCGACGACGTCGCGGCGAGGGCCGACGCCGCCGCCCACGGCGCGGCCGGTCGCGACGATCAACACCGGCGAACGATCGTCGGGGTACAGCACGCGCTTGGCCGCGCCGGGCGCGAGCTCGTCGAGCGTCGCGAGCTTTTCGCGTGGGTAGCGCGGCGCCTCGCCGGCGCGCGCGCGCGACGCGGCGGCGGCGGCCGCGCCGGTGACGAGGGTGGTCTTGATGAACGCACGTCGATCCACGGATCGCGTCCTCCTACGGCGCCCCCGAGCGCGGGGTTACCGTCGTCCTGATCAGCAAGGGCGGTCAGGCGGACGCGGGCGGGGCGTGGGCGCGTGCCGGGGCGCGGTCTTGCCGCGGCGGGCGGCGAGCGCACGACCCTCGGCGC
>JAUHYN010000065.1 GCA_030426505.1 bacterium
CATCAGGTGTTTGATCCGCGCCGCCATCGGCGCGAACAGGATCAGCCCCACGGCGCCGAGTGAGTAGCCGACCATGCCCCAGATACCGAGTTGGTAGGCGAGCTGCGGCGCGGCCATCGTCGTGTTCGAAGTGATCCACGTGGCCATCGCCGTCGCCATGCCGAGCGCGAGCCCGACGTTGCGACCCGCCAACATGCGGTCGTCGAATGAGTTCGCGCGCTTGCCCCAGAGCCACCCGAGGAACACCCACGCGACGGAGAAGAAGGCCAGGACGATCCAGCCGGTGCTCGCATCGAGCGTCCTCATCCGATCGCTCCCCTCTTGTGCGCGAGGTGCCCGCGCACGACCACGCCGATCGTCGCCGCCGACAACGCGAACCCGAGCACGAACAACGCGAGCGTCAAACCCATCGAAGGGGGCGCGACCTCGACCGTACACTTCGCGCTCTCACCGCCCGACGCGAGCGTATATTCATAAGAACCGGCGACGCGCCCGCTCACGGTCGTCGCGGCGTCCGGGCCCTCGTAGATCTGCGCGCCGTTCTCTTCGAGTCGCACCGCGCCGTCGACGCCGGTCCACGCGATGCGGTACGCGCCGGTGTCGCTCGGCGCTTCGGGGCATTCGAGCTCGAGCACGCCTTCAGCTTCCGCTCTCTGCGGTGCGCTTCTTGATGCCGTCCATCATGACCGGGTAGTCGCCGAACATGTCGAAGACCCGCCGGCCGCCCATCTCGCCGAAGTGCTCGCGCCAGATGTTGAAGTAGTAGAAGGCCTCCTTCGAAACGAGCTGCGCCTCCGGGTGCTCGCGCTTCGCGGCTTCGAACTCTTCGTCGGTCACGCGATCGTTGACGACCTCGATGATCGAGCGCCCGCCGCTCCCCTGATCGAACGGCATCTTCTCGCGCCACAGCAGCTCGTCCGGCAGCAGGCCCTGGTGCGCCTCGCGGAGGATCCACTTCTCGATCAAGCGCCCGTCGACCTCCTTGATCTTCACCTCCGCCGGGAGGTTCAACGCGTACTCGACGAGGTCGCGATCCATGAACGGCACGCGCGCTTCGAGCGACACCGCCATACTCATGCGGTCGAGGCGCTGCAGCTCGGTCTTGTGGAGGTTGCGCATGAGGGTCCACGTCGCTTCCTCGAGCTCGGGCCACGGCATGTTCCGCACGGCCTTGTAGCCCGCGAAGATCTCGTCGCTGCCCTCGCCGCACAGGACGACCTTGATGCCGAGGTCCTTCGCGAGCTTCGCGGCCATCAACGTGACGACCGCGCCGGTGACCATCGATGGGTTGTAGCTCTCGACGTGCCAGATCGCCTCCGGCAGCAGCTCGAACATCTCGTCGACCGTGAACGTGCGGACGTGGTGCCGAATCCCGAGGTACTCACCGAGTTGCTTCGCCGCGACGACGTCCGGCTTGCCTTCCATCCCGACCGTGAACGCCTGCAGGTTCGGGTTGTACTGAGCCGCGATCGCGGTGACGAGGCTGGAGTCGAGACCGCCCGAGAGGAACGTCCCGACCTCCACGTCCGCGACCGTCATGCGCTTGCGCACGGCGTGGTCGAGGAGCGTCCGCACCATGTTCGGGTTCGCGAAGCTCTTGTGCGTCGCGCGGTAGTAGTACTTCTCGGGGCCGTCCTGCGTGAGGCGGTAGCCGGGCGGGAGGAGTCGGATCGACTGCGGCTCGGCGCCGGCGACCAACAGCGCCTTCGCCTCGGAAGCGAAGTACCACCGCGCGCCATCACGCGCGTAGTACAGCGGCTTGATCCCGAGCGCGTCGCGCGCGGCGAGGAAGCGCCCGCGCTTCTGATCGTAGAGGACGAACGCGAACATCCCGTCGAGGAGCTTCACGCAGTCGTCGCCGTGGTCTTCGTACAGGTGCGAGATGACCTCGGCGTCCGAACCGGTCGCGAGCTGGTGCGTCGCGGAGAGGTCCATCCGGATCGACGCGTGGTTGTAGATCTCGCCGTTGCAGACCACGTGGACGTCGTTGGTCTCGTTGTGCAGCGGCTGATCCCCGCGCTCGAGGTCGACGATCGAGAGGCGGTTGATCCCCAGACCAACCATCCCGTCGTAGAACGCGTACCGGGTGTTGTCCTCCCCGCGGTGGACCGTGTCCGAGAGCATCGCCTGGAGCGCCTGCTCATCGCTGTGATTGAACATTCCGACGATGCCGCACATTGTCACCGGGGGGTAACAACTCCGGACCACCTCCGCAACCGGAGGTCCGAGGACGTCACCGCGCGGTGCCCTCCCACACGACGACCGTCGAGCACCCGGAACGGGCGGACGTGCGCGCCGCCACGCCACGGGTCCCCGACATAAAACCAACGCGACAGTCTTTTTGTTCGCATGACGACGATGACGACTGCCCTGCTCCTCCTGCTCGTCGAGAGCTCGACCACCGGCGCCTCGTGTCTGCCCGGCGCTCAGGTCGCGTGCGCGTGCCTGGGGGGGACGCAGGGCATCCAGACCTGTAACGACGACGGCAAGAGCGTTTCGCGGTGCGAGTGCCCGATCGTCACCGCGGCGCCTCCGCCGCCGCCGCCCGCGGTGGATCTCGGGCCGCCCGAGCTGCCGTACGAGGAGGGCGCGACCGTCCCGGTCGGCTACGAAGTGAAGACGCGGAAGCGATCGACGTGGATCGAGACCGGCCTCGGGACGGCCGGTTCGCTGTATCTCGCGGGGGGGCTGATCGCTTCGTTGATCGACGCGGGCGGCACGCGGGAGACGGCGCACCGTTGGTTGTACCTGCCGGTGGTGGGCCCGTTCTTCGCCGCCGGCATGCCGGAGGACCGCGAGGCCGACACCTTCACGTTCATCCTCGTCGTCGACGGGATCCTGCAGACGGTCGGCACCATCGCCGCGATCTACGGGCTCGCGAGCCCGGAGTCGTACCTCGCGCGGCGTGACTTCGCAGTGGCGCCGTTCTCGAACGGCGAGGCGACGGGCTTGGCGTTCTCGGCGCGCTACTGACGAGGTCGCCTGGCCGCGCGTCCGCGTTCGCGGTAGCACGCGCGAATGCGGCCGACGACCCTGGCGGCGCTCTCCCTCGCGCTCCTCGCGCCCTCCGTCGCGCGTGCCGCGGACGCGCGCGTGCTCGCGGTGTTCGTGATCGAAGACGCGAGCAAGACGCACGACGCGAAGACCCGCCGCGAGATGACGACGTACCTCTCGACGCGGATGGCGGAGGGCGGCGCGTTCCGCGTCGTGCCGATGGACGACATCCGTCGCGCGCTCCGGGCCGAGAAGAAGAAGTCCTACGAGGCCTGCTACGACGAGGCCTGCCAGATCGAGATCGGCCGAGAGGTCGCCGCCGACGCCTCGCTCCTCACGCGCGTGATTCGCGCGGGCGACCAGTGCATCACCACCAGCACGCTCTACGATCTCCGCAGCGCCACCACCGTCGCCGCCGCGACCCACAAGTCGACGTGCTCGCGCGAAGGGCTCGTCGCTTCGATCGACGCGATCGCCACGCGCCTCGGCGCAGGGGCGGCCGCCGAGCCGACGGGAGGCGAGTCCCTCGACGCCGCCGCCGATCCGTACGGCATCGGCGCCGAGGCGCTCGCGGCCTACCGCGATGATCCCGATCGCCCGTCGGACCAGACGCTCGCGGCCTGGATCGTCGCGCGAAACACCGAGTCGGAGCCGCTGTTCATCGCCGAGCTCGTCACCGGGGGCGTGGCGGTCGTCGCCTGCCTCGTCGGTGTCGTCGCCTCCGACGACAGGGGCGGCGCCTGCGTCGCGCTGGCAGGGATTCCGCTGCTCGGCCTCATCGGGCTGGGCGTCGTGGACGTGCTCGACGTCGACGCCGTGGAGGTCCGCAACCCCGCGCGCCTCCGTGAGGATTCGGATCGCGCCGGCCAGGCGACGCGCCGCCGCGCGCCGCACCTCGCGGCGGTCTGGGCGTTCTGACGCCGGTGCGCGCCGGACCGTTCGGTCCAGGCGTACGCGCGCGGGCCCGCGACGCTCGGGACCGACCCGGATTCGCCGCGCTGAAGCGCTTCGCCCGTGAAATTGGGCTTTGTCGACCCGGGCCGAATCGCGTGATAATCGAAAGCCGGTGGGGGACGAGTCCCACGGGATCCCGTACTGAGCGATGCCGCATCGAGTCCTGGTCGTAGACGACGAAGAGTCGATCCGCTCCCTCATCAAGGACTACCTCGAGGGGCAGGGCTATCGCGTCCTGGTGGCGCCGGATTGCGACAAGGCCCTCAAGATCTTCGAGGCCAACCGGCCGCACCTCGCGATCGTCGACTTCCTGCTGCCCCCCAAGAACGGGTTCGCGGTGGTCGAGAGTATGCGGACCGCGCAGAAGAACGCGCGGCTGCCGATCATCATGATGTCCGGCGTCTTCAAGAACCCGAAGACCGCCGTCGAGGCCCGCGAGAAGTACCAGGTCGTCGAGTTCCTCTCGAAGCCGCTCGACCTCGAGCAGCTCACCGAGATCGTCTCGGACGCCCTCCAGGACCTCGAACCGGACGACTTCGAGCCCGAGGCGCCCCAGATGATCCGGCCCACCTCGATCAGCCCTGAACGCAAGAAGAGCGTCGCGCGCCGCAAACGCAGCGGCACCAAACCGCCGCCGCGTGGTCTGTCGTACGGAGGCGGCCCCCCGAAGGCCTCCGCGTCCGCACCCGACCTCGACGCGATCGATGACGCCGCCGACGAGCGCGCGGCGAGCCCGGCGCCGCGCGAGCCGTCGATGGCCTCGCTCATCCAGGACGGCATCTATGTGGGCCGCCCGTTCCCCGAGCTCGAGGAAGAGGGCTCGATCGCCGAGCTCCCCGTCGCGCTCTTGCTCTCCTCGATCCGCTACGACGCCTCGACCGGCATGCTCGACATGACCGACTCGGGCACGCACCGCCGCATCTACATCACCGAGGGCAGCCCGACCTTCATGCAGTCGAACGCCGAGGGCGAGAACGTCGGCGCGCTGCTCCTCCGTCGTGGGCGCATCACCGAGCCCGACTTCGATCGCTGCCTGCGCTACATGAAGGACAAGCGGCGCACGCTCCAGCAGTCGCTGCTCGAGCTCAAGCTCGTGAACGAGCCGGACCTCGCGACCGCGTACAAGCTCCTCGCCGGGCAGCTCCTCCCGCTCGCGCTCGGGATGAGCGGCGGCACGTTCAGGTGGCGCATCACGGACGCCTTCGTCGGCCGCGTCCCGGAGGGCCGCTTCGACGCGATGGCGACCCTGTTCGACGGCATCAAGCGCCACGTCCACCCGCCGCAGATCCTCAAGTTCTTCAAAGGTCGCGAGGACATCCCGCTCGTACGAACGACGGAGTTCGAGAAGCTCCTCCCGTACTTCCGGCGCACGTTCTCCGCGACGAACATCGCGCAGCAAATCGACGGCGGCACCACCTACCGCTCGATCACGCGCTCGATGGCGGACGACGCGTCGACCGTGATCCCGCAGCTCTTCGCGCTCGGGACGAGCGGCATGTGCGTGCTCCCCGAGCTGACCGAGGCGAATGCGATGGAGGTCGCGGTCAACGCGGCGGCGGCGGACATCCAGTTCGGCTCGGAGCTGGATGGCTCCGGTGAGCTCGACCTCGGTTTGGAGGAGGGCGGCGGCGCCGACCTCTCACCCGAAGCGAAGAAGGCGGCGGCGCGCATCGAGCGCTACCACGACGACATCATGTCGCAGGACTTCTTCCGGATCTTCAACGCGTCGCGCGACACCGACGACGAGACCGTGAAGGCGGCCTACTTCGATCTCGCGAAAAAGTGGCACACCGACTCGTTCGCCAACCTCGGCCTGTCGAGGGGGCAGCTGAGGAAGGTCGACGAGATCTTCCAGCGCATCACAGAGGCGTACAACACGATCACGAACCCGCAGCAGCGCAGCGAGTACATCGTGTACCTCGACCGCAAGGAGAAGGGCCTCCCCACGGACGTCAACGAGATCCTCCGCGGCGAGCAGCTGTACGATCAGGCGCTCGCGATGAACCGCCGCCGCGATTTCCAGGGCGCGAAGTCCGTGCTCGAGGAAGCCGTCCGCCTCAACCCGGATCCGCTCTACTACGCGACGCTCGGGTGGGCGGTGTTCAACGTGAACCAGAAGTCGCAGGTCCACGTCACCGAAGCGGTGAAGCACCTCAAGCACGCGATCAGCGAGCAAGAGAACCTGCCGGTCGCGTACCAGTACCTCGGTCAGATCTGCTTCATCCGCGGCCAGCACAACGAGGCGAAGAAGTGGTGGCAGCGCTGCCTCGAGTGGGAGCCGAACAACATCGACGCCGCCCGCGGGATCCGCATGGTCCACACCCGCGGCGAGTCGAAGAACCAAAAGGGCCTCCTCTCCAAGTTCCTCACGAACAAGAAGTGACCCCGGACGCGCCGCGCGATCGGCGCGGGACCGTGGCGTCTCGCCTCGCACGCGACGCTCTGACCCGACCGAGCGCGCGGATCGTACGGCGCCGCTCGCCGGCATGACTCCTGCGACACCTCCTCGACGATGTACGAATCGTTGAAATCCCCCGGCACGTCCCCCATGACGACGGTCTACATCCAGCGGGAGCTCGATGGCTGGACCGTCACGAGCGAGCACGGCCTCGTCGCCGTCCGCGCGACCGAAGAGGACGCGTACAGCTTCGGGCTCGACCTCGCGAAGGCGGCCCGGCCGTCGAGGCTCGTGCATCACCGCGACGACGGCGAGCACGTGGTCCGTCGGTTCGGCCCCGAGCTGTGGCCCCCGGATCCGAAGCCGCTCGACACGTACGACGGCGCGCACGGATCTCGCGGTCACGAGGCGAGGTTCTTCTTCGAGCCGGAGGACGCGCGCTTGGATCTGCGCTGGTCGATGAAGGACGAGATGCTCTGAGGTTCGAGAGGAGGCCCGCGTACGTACCGCGGGCCTCGACTACTCTTCCTCGTCCTTGATGATGATCGTGCCGCCGGTGAGCGGCTTGAAGACGCGACGCTTGTCGTCCTTCTTGCGATCGTTGTCCTTGATGCGCCCGCGGCGATCCAGCTTCGCGGGCGCCGCGTCCACTTCGTTGACCGTGCTCTGCGTGCGGATCCGCTTCTCGATCGTCGCGACCGCCGGCGAGCCCTTGAAGCCCTTCACCGACTCGTCGATCGCGCCGACGATCTGGAACACGTCCGCCTCGGCCGTCAGCAGCTCGAGATCGAAGTTCACGACGCGCAGGTGCTGAACCGCGCCGCTGTTCACGTCGACGACCATCGTGTGGACGTTGAAGTGGTCCTCGTCCTTCGCGAGCCCGCCGGCCACGACGTACTTCGCGCCGGCCGACTTGCCCGCCATGACCGCGCTCTTCACGGCCGCTTTCGGGAGCGCGTTCGCCGCGATGGCGTCCGCGACGTCGCCCACCGAGTCGCCGCCGACGCTGCCGCCGAAGCTCACGGTGAAGGTCGTCTTCTTGCCGCCCTTCACGTCGACGATCCCGCCGTAGCGCGGCACGCCCTCGACCTCCGCGGTGAGGAGGTGCTTCCCGGGCACGGCGTTCTGCAGCACGACCGGAGCGACGTCCATCTCGCGACCGTCGAGGTAGATCTTCGCGCCGGGCAACCCGCTCTTCACGAACAGCTCGCCGCTCTTGTCCTTCATCGCGGCCGTCGCCGCCGCGAGGAACCAGCGACGGTACAGGCGCGAGAACTCCTCGGGCGGGAGCTCGAACGAGGGATCCATGCGGGCGACGGTGTCGAGGACCTTCTTCGCTTCGGCGTCCTCGGCGGCCCACATCAACACGCGCGCGAGGTCGTGGTGCGCGCGCAGGTACATCGCCGGGTCTTCGATCGCGCTCGCGCTCTTCTCGAGCGCTTCGATCGCGCTCTTGCGAGCGGCGATCGCGGCCTCGATGTCGCGCTTGGCTTCGGCCTCGGCGGCCTGCTTCATCGCGGCCTTCGCGGCGTCGAGCGACGGCACTTCGCCGGCGTGCCCGTTCGCGACGGCGCCGCGGATGACGACGATGCCGTCCTTCTCCTGCAGCTCCTTGTTGAGCAGGTTCGTCGCGGTCGCGACCTTGCGCTGCTCGACCGACCGGAAGATCGGTTGGTACGGGAGCACCAAGACCTTCTCACCGGTCTTCTCGGGCGCGGGGGCCTCGGCGGCGGCGGCGGCGGCGGGCTCGGCCGACTCTGCGGCGGTCTCGCCCGCGGCGAACGCTGGCGTCGCGACCAACGCGAAGACGCTCGCGCCGATCATGAAGGCGTTCGGTCGATTGAAGAGATTCATCATGCGCGCTCCCGATTCAAAACGTGCGATCCGGCGTGGTCAACGTTTACGCACGGCACTGTTCGAGGACGGTCTCGACGTACGACGAAAGCAGCGCTTTCGAGCCCCGTACGACGAACTTCACCACCCGAAACTCCGGATCCGTGGCCACGACGCGCCCGCTCGGGCCTCGGACCAACAGCGCACCATCGGCGCCGTCCTCGTCGCTCCAGCTCGTGTCCGGAGCCTCCGTGACCAACGTCTGCACCACAAAACTCGTCAAAGCCCGCACGGCCGCGGAATGGAACACCATTCGGCCCCGCGTCTGGCTTCGCTCCTGAACGATGTGACGCTCCAGCGCCCCCAAACTTTCAAGTCCCGGCGCGATCAGCTGTCTAAAACACGTCCGCGCGGCGTCCACGAGGGTCTCGGAGACGTCGCCCGGCCGGAGGTACCCGGTGCGCCACTTGTCGAGCGTGGACCGCTTGTTGCGCGAGAAGCGCGAGAACATCGAGCGGTCCTCGCGACCGCCGCCCTCGGTTTCCACGGGTTGAAAGCCCAGGCTGATGAGGCCGTCCTTGAGGGGCTCCGGGATCGGCGAACGCGAGACGACGCAGGTCGCGAGGGCGAGGTTCTCCGGATCCAGGATCGTGGGATCCGTCATCGCCTGGTACTGGTGCTCGAAGATGCGCTCGTTGACGGCGTCGACGAGCCCGTCCGGGGTGTCGCGGTGCGGATCGACGAGGCTCGCGGTGAGCTCCACGACCCCATCTTTCACCGCGATCAGTAGACCCTCTTCCAGCGGCACGCGCGCGGGAGGTTAGCCGACCCGCCCCCCGCGGGCCAGACCCCGGGCGGCGAGCGCGAGCGCCGGGGCGTGGACGAGGAAGCGGACCCAGCCGACGTCCGTCCAGCGCCCCGCGACGAGCTCGAGCCAGGCCGGGTGATGCAGCAGCGGCGCGGCGACCACGAGGTAGAGGACCGCGTCGCGATACCGAAAGCCCGGCGCCGCGACCGCGAACGGGACGAGCCACAGCACGTACCAAGGGTGGAACGTCGGCGCGAGGAGGAGGAGCGCGAACAGCAGCGTCCCGGCGCGCTCCGGGACGGCCTCGACGGGGTAGCGCCGGCGCAGCGTCACGACCATCACCGCCAGGAACGCGAGGCCGGTCATCGCGCGCGCGACCTCGTGGCGGGTGAGCGTCACGCTGCCGAAGCGGCGCCAGTCGCCGCCGAGCGCGAGCTCCGCGATCTCCAGGAAGACCGTGAACAGGCCGTCCCCGGCGCGCCACCTCGACGCGTAGGCGCCGATCCCCTCGCCCGCGTGGGCGCCCGCGAGGACGAAGGGCAGGCCGAGGAGCGCCAGGCCGCCGAGGACCCAGACCCCGCGACGCGTGGCGCGCAGGGCGGCGGGGAGCACGACGAGGCCATTCAATTTGGCGAGCGCGGCGAGGACGAGTCCGCCGTAGCCCTGCGTGGGGCGGCCCTTCGCGAACGCGACGACGGCGAGCGCGAGGCCGAGCGTGCTGAGGCCGTCGGCGTGCCCCTCGCGCGCGACCTCCACGATCCCGATCGGGCAGAGCCACCACGCGATCGCCGCGCGTGGGCCGGCGCCTCGGTAGAGGACCCAGGCGGTGACGGCGTCGGCGAGGACGAGGAGCGCCTCGAGCCAGTAGAGCGCGTAGGTGTCGGTGAGGGCGGCGAGGCCGCCGGCGATCGCGAAGACCGCCTGCGAGAACGGCGGGTAGATCGTGGAGAGCTCGGGGTGGTTGATGCGGAGCCACGCGCGATCGAGGAGCGCGGGATCCACACCGGCGGCGAGCGCTTCGCTCGGGGCGTGCGCGAACGGGAAGCCCAGGCCCTCGGACCACACGACGCGCCCCTCGTAGACGTAGCGGAAGACGTCGTCCGAGAAAGCCGGTGCGAGCGCGACGCCCCACACCCTCAGGATCGCGCCAGCCGCGAACGCGAGCGCGAGCGGCGGGAGCGCCTTCGCGCGGGCGAGGATCACCCAGCCGACGCCGGAGACGGCGAGGGCGGCGAGGTGCGCGAGGAAGCGTCGTCGCGGGTCGTCGAGGGCGAACGACGCCGCGATGCCGAGGACGACGGCGAACAGCGCGAGGCCTTCACGACGTGGACGCATCGGGGGTTTCGGTCCGGATCCGCTTGTTTGACAGCCTCTCCGGAGAATGCGATTTATCCGAAACTGCCGTGATGCGTCAGCTTTTACGCGCTTCGCTTCTGACGACGTTCTCGTCGCTCGCGTTCGTTCAGGGGTCGGTCGAAGCCGCGCAAGTGCGAGGGTCGATCAAGGCGCCCCCGAAGCCGGTCGTGACCGGCAAAGAGGGGGGCTATGCGCGCACGCAGGTGTCCGCGCCGGCCAAGGCCCTCGCGGAGAAGAAGCGCGACGTCGCGTTGTTCCTCCTCAGCAAGGAATCCCTGCCGATCCCCGCGCCGACGGAGCACCAGAAGATCGTGATCCACGGGCGCCGGTTCGTCCCGGACGTCGCGGCGTGCGCGGTCGATGCGCAGGTGGTGTTCGAGAACCAAGAGCGCGACGCCGTCACCGTCGTGGTCGGCGGCACGAAGGTCGGGCCCATCGCTCCGGGCGAGTCGGCGGCCTACACCTGTTCGGCTGGGAAGCCGGAGGATCCGCGCGTGGTGCGGGTGGATGGGATCCGCCACATGTCCGCGTTGGTGTACGTCGGGCAGATCGGCGTCCCGGCGCGGCCGAACGATGTCGGCTACTTCACGATCAGCGCGCCGCAGGGCACGTACGAACTTCAGTATCTGACGGAAGCGGGCATCGTCGCGCGCAAGCCGGTGGAGATCCAACGGTCGGACGTGAACGTCGGCGCCGAGGACCTCGCCCAATCCGCGGAGCCCGAGAAAACGGACGGCGAGTAGCCCATGGCCTTTTGGATCCGCCACATCTTCCTGATCGCCCTCTGCGTGGTCCTGCCGCTCGGGTCCGCGCTGTACTTCGACACCGAGTCGGAGAAGGACCGCGCCAAGCAGGTCGGCGCTTCGACCGTCCGCGTCGCGACGCGCGGGCTCGACTCGGCGCTGTCGCTCCGCGCGCACGAGGAGGTCGGCAACGTCGTCACGTACGCGCAGCGCTTCTCGGATCTCGAGTCCCTCCAGGAGATCGCGCGCGGCGGCTCGCGCGGTGACGCGGCGTTCGGCGAGGCCGTCGCGCTCCTCGACGAGTCCGTGACCGACGGCGGCTTCGCGTGGCTCGTCGACCCGGCGGGCGACATCATCGCGCGCAACGGGTCGAAGGCCCGCGACGAGACGCCCGAGTCCGTGGCGGGGCACCCGCTCTTCATCGCGACGCAGACCGGTCACGCGCAGGACGGCATCTGGGACGACCGCAACGGCGTGATCCGCGTAGCCGTCGCGCCGGTCGTCGACGACGGCGCCGCCGCGGGCGCGCTGATCATCGGCAAACAGGTCAGCTCGGAGACCGCGAAGAAGCTCGCGAGCGAGTTGGAGTCCGAGGTGTCGTTGATCGCGGGCGACAAGATCCTCGCGACGAGCCTCGATCCCGCGATGGCGCGCGAGGTCGCGTTGCCCGCGACCATCGACGAGCCGTCGTACGGCGGGCGCCGGTCCGAGCCGCTGCCGAACTTCAACCTCCCGATGCTCCCGCTCTTGATCGATCACCACGCGAGCGGGATCGCGTACGCGTCGCTCGCGGCGCCCGTGCGTGGCTCGACGCCAGCGGTGCGCTGGGTGGTCTCGGTCGACTCGTCGAACAGCCTCGAGGGGCTCGCGCAGCGGCAGGAGATCATCTTCGCGGTGCTCGCGGTGTCGCTGCTCTTCGCGTTGTTGATCGGCCTGATGAACCACCGCACGTTCGTGCGCCCGATCGATCGCCTCGCGGAGCACCTGTCGGAGATCCAGCTCGGGCGCGGTGACCTCGAGCTCCCGGAGGCGCGCGTCAGTCGGCCGTTCCGTCGGCTCGCGAGATAGACGTAGCCGCCCTGGAGCCGGCCCTTGGGGGCCTTGGCCACGATGTAGCCGTGCTCGAGCTCGATCTCGGCGCCCAGCGCGCGGAGGCCCTTGATGTGCAGGTCGACCGGGCGCAGCCCGATCACGCAGCCGCCCGGGAGCGAGACGCTAGCCTTGCCATAGCGCGCGACGAGCGGCCCCAAGACGAGCACGGACGCGCGCCCCGTCTCGCGCACCGGGAGCCTCGTCGTTCACTCGACGCCGCTGCCGGCGCCGGAGCCCGAGCCCCCGGCGCCCGCGCCGTCCATTCCGGAGCCGCAGCTCCCACCGCCCCAGGCGCCCGCGCCGGAGCCGGTCGCGCCGGTGTCGACGCCGCTGCCCGGCGGAGAGCCCGCGATGGCCGCAGCGGATCTCGGGATGCCTTCACCGGGCGAGATCCCGCCGGACCTCGAACCAAGCCTCCCGCCGCCCGCGTCGGACTTCGGCGGAGGCGACGACGTCGACGAGGCGCAGGCGATCGCGGACGCGATCGCTTCGCTCGAGGCGGGTCAGTCGCTCAAGGCGCCACCCGTGCCGCAGGCGGCGCCCGCGCAACGGATGGCGTCGCAGATCCGCGGCCGCCCGATGAGCGCGGAGGACGAGATGCCCGCGCCGTTCGCGCCGTCGCAGTCCACGTTCCTGCGCGAGGGCATGTCGCTGTCGGAGCCGAACCAGGACGACCCGCTGCCGCCGGATCGCCCGGCGCCCGGTGTCCGCGGGGGCGGCAGCCTCGATCTGTCCGGCTACGCCGGCGTGAAGGACGGCGCGGACGTCGACGGGGAGAGCTTCGGTCCGGAGGCGACGGTGGTCGCGCCGGTCGCCGAGGATCTCCTCGCGAAGTCGGCGCGGGACGATCTCACGGATCACCACCACGTGATCGACGGCGACGAGAAGCCGGACATGACCGTGGTCGCGTCGGTGCCCGCGGATCTGCTCGCGCAGTCGGCGGGTGAGGCGCCGATCCCGGATCCACCGCCGCCGCGCGCCGCGGAGAACGGCCTGGACGCCGCGGACCGCGCGCACTTCGAAGAGGTCTACGAGCGCTTCATCGACATGCGGCGGCGCTGCGGAGAGAAGACCGCGGACCTCGCGTTCGATCGCTTCCTGAAGAAGCTCACGAAGAACCGCGAGAACCTCATCAAGAAGTATCACTGCCGCACGGTGCGGTTCCAAGTGTACGAGAAGGACGGCAAGGCCGCCCTCAAGGCCACGCCCGTCCGCGCCCGTTAGAGTGACCTTCGCTCACCTGACGGTTCGCTGCGCGGTCGCCTGACGGCTCCCTTGCATCCGCTCCGCTTCGCTCCGCTCAGTTGAGGAACGTCCCGCTCTGCGGCGGCGCGCCGGTGCCGCCCGACTCGATCTGTCCGAACTTCTGCTCGAACCCGCGGATCGAATCCTCGAGCGCGCGCAACAAGCGACGCGCGTGCTTCGGGCTCGTGATGATCCGCGCCCGCACCTTGCCCTTCGGCTCCTGCGGCTGGACGTAGATGAAGTCGAGCGTGAACTCGGTCTCGCTGTGGTTCACCATCGCCATGTTGGCGTAGCTGCCCTGGGCGGTGTCGGGATCGAGCTCGATCTTCACCTGGACTTGCGGCGGGTTGTTCTTGGGCGTCGTCATCACAGGGCCTCGAGCTTCTTCTTGGTCACGCGAGCACCCTTGGTGTCGCCCGCCTTTTTCTGGGCTTCGTAGAGGCGCTCGAGGAGTGTCTTCTCCTTCGGGAACGCCTCCGTGAGCGTGTTCAGTTGGGTCACGGCGTCGCCGTAGCGCTTCGCCTTCATCAGGACGAGCGCGTACTCGCTGCGCAGGGACGGATCGTTCGTCGCGTCGACGAGCTCGGCGTAGAGCTTCGCGGCGTCGTCGACGCGCTTGGCGAGGTAGTACGCCTTCGCGAGCTGGCTCGCGGCGTCGACGTCGGCGCCGTCGAGGCGGCGCGCGCGCTCGAGCATCTCGATCGCGCTGGGCACGTTGTTCGACGCGAGGAGGAGGCGGCCGTGAATGGCCGCGCACCGCGCGCACTTTTCGTCGTCGCTCGCCTGCTTCGCAAGGACGAGGGCGCCCTTCATGTCGCCCGAGAGGCCCTTCGCGTAGGCGAGGTGGGCGAGGACGTCGCTGTTCTTCCCGTCCGTCAGGTCGCGCGCTTTCTCGTAGTACGCGACGGCGTCGGGGTTCTGGCCGAGTTGGAGCGCGAGGAAGCCGGCCTCGGCGTGGAGCGCGACCGACGTCGGGAGCGCGGCGATGCCGTCGTCGTACGCCTCCTTCTCACACGCGGGATCCTCCTTCAGCGAACACGCGCTGCCGAGAAGGAGGTAGGCCTGCTCGAGGTTCGGGTTCTTCTCGATCGCCGCGCGGCACTGCGCGATCGTGGTGTCGAGGTCGTCCTTCTTGGCGGCTTCGATGGCGGCCTGGAGCTCGGCCTTACCGGCCGACTTGTTGCCGAACCCGATGGGGCGAGGGCGCTTGCGCGGGGGCGGCGGCGACGCGGGCTCCGCCGCGGGCGGGGGCTGGCTCGCGCACGCGAAGCAGAGGAGCGAGAGGAGTGCGACGAGGATGCGCATGTCGTGGCGCGGACCCTACCCCGGCTGACCCAGGAGGTCACGCGACGCGCGCCGCGAGACGTGCGGCGTATATTGAGACGAATCGCGCTGCGCTTGACTGATGGGACTCGACCGTTTACGTCCCCGACCGATGTCGACCCTCTGTGACTCCGTCGAAGCGCGGCCGGGCGCCTGAGGAGGCCTCGGCGATGCTGGTGGAACCGGAGGGGG
>JAUHYN010000066.1 GCA_030426505.1 bacterium
ACGACGACGGCCATGAACACGAGCAGCTCGACGACCGCGAGGATGGTGACGCCGAGCTCGAAGATCGCGGCCTGCCGCACGCCCCAAGCGTTGATGCCCGTGAAGACGAAGAACGCGAGGATGGCGATCGCCTCGCGGTCGAGGCCGCCGTACTTCTGCGCGACGTAGGCCGCGATCGCGCTCGCGATCGCCGGCGGCGCGAACACGAACTCGACGATCTGCACGAGCCCCGCGAAGAACGCGCCGACCGGCCCGAGCGCTCGCCCCGCGTAGACGAACACCCCACCCGCCTTCGGCATCGCGCACGCGAGCTCGGTGTAGGAGAGGATGAACGTGACGTAGAGGACGGTCATGACCACCGTCGCCGCGAGCATCCCGTACGTGCCCCCGAGCGGCAGCCCGAGGTTCCACCCGAAGTACTCGCCGCTGATGACGTAGCCGACCCCGAGCCCCCACAGCATGACGGGGCCGAGCGTGCGCTTGAGGCCGGGAGCGTCGGGCGGAGCGGAGGTGGTCACCGGCGCGGGAGGTTAGCAGGAGATCGCGCGCGGTTCGCGGGGGAGATGCGGTGCTACCCTCCAACCCCGTGGCGAAGCGCAGCGCGCTCGAAGATCGACTCGCGGCGCTCGCCGCGCTCCGCGATGACCCGCACACCGCCGAGGCGAAGGCCGCGCTGAAGAAGGCGCTCGGGCTGAAGACCGCGCTGCTGGTCGCGACGGCCGCGGACGTCGTCGGCGAGGGGCACGTTACGGAGCTCCTCGAGGTCATGGCCGCCGCCTTCGATCGATTCGTCGCGAACGGGCCCAAGGCGGATCCGCTGTGCCGCGCGAAGATCGCGATCGTGAAGGCGCTGCAAATGAACGAGTGGACGGAGGAGGCGCCATTCGACGCCGCCATCCGGCTCCGCCAGCTGGAGCCGACCTGGGACGGCGCCATCGACACCGCCGGGGAGCTGCGTGCGATCGCGGCGCTCGGGCTCGCGCAGGCGCGCCACCCGCGGGTCCTCGACGACCTCGTGGTGCTGCTCCTCGACGACGAGCGCGTCGGGCGGGTCGGCGCCGCGCGGGCGCTCGGGGACAGCGGGCGACACGAGGCCGTCCCGCTCCTGCGCTACAAGATCCTCGCGGGCGATCCGGAGCCCGAGGTCCTCACCGAGTGCTTCGGTTCCCTGTTGCACCTCGAACCGGAGGCGTCGTTCGCGTTCGCCCGCCAACACCTCGACGCGAGCGCCGTCGAACTGAGGGAGGCCGCGGCGCTCGCGCTCGGGCAGTCGCGCAACATCGAAGCCGTCCGGGTGCTCGGCGCGTGGGCCGCGGAGCGCCCCGCGGACGAGCGCCGCGTGGCCTACGTCGCCATCGCGCTCGTCCGCGCGCCCGAGGCTTTCGATCACCTGATCGCCGTCATCTCCGAGCAGGCCCCCGAAGACGCCGCGATGGCCCTCGACGCCCTCCAGATCCACGCGCACGATCCGAAGCTCGTCGAGCGCATCGAGGCCACGATCGATCGCCGCGGCGACCGAGACCTCCGCGAACGCTTCCTGAACCGCTTCTGAAGAAGAAGCGCTCAGCGACTCGACGACGCGTGACCCCGCACCACCGAAGGCGAATCGGCGACCGCCTCGCGATACAGCACGCGCGCGACCAGCGCGAGGAAGCCGATCGATCCCGTCAGCACCGTGAGCACTACGAACGGCGCCATCCCCACGCCCGCGCGACGCGCGCGCGGCGCCACGAACACGAGCCCCGCGACGAGCGCGCAGACGAGATCCGCGGTGAGCTGAACGGTCCACGCGTTGACCTCGTACAACGCGAAGAGCCCGCCGAAGCCAGCGTGGGCGATGACCCAAGCGGTGAACGCCGCGAACGCGACACAGACGGTAAGTGCGATGGGCCAGTACGACTTGTTCATGCCGCGACGTTAGGCGCGGCGGACCTCGTGAAGCGATGACCTCACGAGGTCATGGCGTCAGCCCTGGCTCGAACCGCGCGGCTTCGGCATCACCAGCATGTCGATCGTCAGCGGCTCCCCGTCGATCTTCACGTCGATCGAGTCGCCGCCGAGCGTCTCGCCGATCGAGAGCTCGGACGTGAGCGTCTCCTTCTCGAGCCGCTCCTTCCGCGCCGAGCACAGGTTCAAGATCGCGTCGGAGCCCTTCAGCCCGAGCTTGATGCGCGCCGCGAAGTCGAGCTTGAGATCCTTGCGCCGAGCCTGGATGCGCGAGAGCACCTCGCGGAAGCGCCCGTCGTCGATCAGCGCGTCGGTGAGCGTCGTGTCGAGGACGACCACGCCCGCCGCGCTGCTCGCCGCCGCGAAGCCCTCCTTCGCCTCCACGGTCACCAGCAGATCCTCCGAGGTGAACGCGATGTCGCTGCCGTCCACGTCGAGCGTGACCTCGCCGCTCGCGTCGAGCGCCCGCTGCAGCCCGTCCGCGTCCGCGGCTTGGATCGCCTTCTGCGCCGCCTTCATCTTCGGCCCGAGGCGACGTCCCAACGCCTGGAAGTTCGGCTTCACCACGTAGCTCACGAGATCGTCCGCGCGGTCGAGGAGCGTCACGCACACGACATTGAGCTCCTCCTCCATGATCGGGAGGTACGGTCGAATCGCGTCCGCGCGGTCCGGGTCCGAGAGCACGACCTTCGCCTCCGCGAGCGGCTGGCGCGTCTTGAGCTTCTCCTTCGCTCGGACCTGCAACCCGAGCGACACCAGCTCGCGCACTTCCTTCATCGCGGCCGAGAGCGCCTCGTCGATGCGCGACGCGTCGCCGGTCGGGTACAGCCGCAAGTGGACGCTGTCCGGCAGCCCCTCGCCGTACGGTCCGACGACGAGGTTCTGGTACATGTCCTCGCTCGCGAACGGGAGGAATGGCGCGAGCATCAACGAGAGATCGCGCAGGCACTGGTACAGCGTCCAGTACGCGTCGAGCTTGTCCTGCCGACGCCCCTCCGCCCAGAAGCGCTCCCGCGAGCGGCGCACGTACCAGTTCGACAGCCCCTCCACGAACTCCGTGAGCAGCTGCGTGGCCTCGTACGACGCGTACTCGTCCATGCGCTCGACGACCGCCATCTTGGTCTTCTCGAGCTCCGACAGGATCCACCGGTCGAGCAGCGCGCGCTCCTCGATCGGGCGCTTCATCTTTTCGTCGGCGACGGGATCGAAGGCGTCGATGTTCGCGTACGTAACGAAGAACGAGTAGACGTTGCGGAGCTTGATCGGCAGCTCCTTCTGCAACGTGCGGACGTTCGACAGCGAGTGCCGCGTGTTGTTCCACGGCGGGTTCGACGCGTAGAAGAACCACCTGAACGCGTCCGCGCCCGGCGCCGGCATCTCGGCGTACTCCGCCATCACGCGCTGATCCTCGGGCAGCTCCGGGACCTCCTTCGGCTTCACGTCCACCGGCCCGTACTCGAGCGACAGCGCCGCGCGGTCCTCCTCGGCGAGGACCAACACGCGCCGCGGGAGCGTCTGCTTCTCCGGCGCGAGGCCCTTCTTCACCTTGTGGACCATCAGCTTCACGTCGCGGCGCACGTCGGGCGCGGCGGTGCGATACAGCGAGACGACCGTGCCCTCCTTGAGGTCGAGCCCCTCGAGATCCTCGCGGCCGATCCACGCAGTGCCCGGCTTCGGCGCCGCGAAGCCCTCGGCGTACGGGACGTCGAGCGGGACGGATGCGAACTGCATCCGCACGTGGTCGAGGATGACCTCCGGCGGCGTGTAGTTGCCCTTGGACTTCGACTCCTTCTTGCCGTCGCGATCGAGGACGAGGCCGAGGACGATGCACCGCTTGTACGGGTGCGGCGACTCGCGCCCCTCGAAGATGAGGTTCGAGATCATCATCAGCGAGTAGAACCACCCGCGGGTCTGGTCGATCGCCTCGGAGATGAAGTCCGCCGGGAACGCGCGCTCGAATTCTTCCTTGCTCCCCTTCACGTGCGGGTAGCCGAGCTGCGCGAACGGCATGCAGCCCGAGTCGAACCAGCAGTCGATCACCTCGGGGACGCGCCGCATCGTGGCGTCGCACTTCTTACAGCCGAACGTCACCGCGTCGATCCACGGCTTGTGGACGATCAGGTGCTCCGACAGCGACGGGTCCTTCGCCTTCGCCTCCGCGAACGCGGCGAACGCCTCCGGGTTCCGCTTCTCGATCGCCGCGCACGAGTCCGGCGCCTCCATCGCGCCGCAGCCCTCGCACACCCAGATGTTGAGCGGGGTGCCCCAGAAGCGCTCGCGCGACAGCGCCCAGTCGACGTTGCCGGCGAGGAAGTCACCGAAGCGGCCGTCGCGCACGTGCTCGGGCGACCACTTCACCTCCTGGTTGTTCTCGATGACGTTATCGATCTTCGCGGTCGTGCGGATGAACCACGCGTCGCGCGCGTACTGGATGAGCGGGTCGTTGTCGGCGCGCTCCGCGAACGGGTAGTCGTGCTCGTAGACCTCGCGGTGGAAGAGCACGCCGCGGGCGTCGAGGTCCTTCAGGAGCGCCTTGTCGGCGTCCTTGACCCAGGTGCCCTCGAGGCCGAGCCCGGCGAGGCGCTCGTCGAGCTGGCCGTTCTCACGGACGGCGCAGAACATCTCGATCGCGTCGTCCTTCATCTTCTCGTTGCGCCACACGCGCCAGTCGTCGTCACCGAACGCAGGCGCGAGGTGGACGATGCCGGTACCGGCGTCGAGCGTGACGAACCACTGAGGGGTGCCGCCCTGCGAGCGGTCGCCGCCGACCACGCGCCAGTAGCGGCCCGAGGACGGATCGTGGTCCTTCGTGTAGCAGTCGAACGGCGGGGTGTAGCGCTTGCCGATGAGCTCGGCGCCCTTCACGGTCTTCTCGACGGTCAGCTCGCGACCGGTCTTCTCGGCGAGCGTCGCCACGAGCTCGGCCGCGACCACGATCGTCTCGTCGCCGTCCTTCACGTACGCGTAGTCGAAGTCGGGGTGGACCGCCGCGAACATGTTCGACGGCAGCGTCCAGGGGGTCGTCGTCCAGACCACGAGCGACGCGTCCTCGCCCACGAGCGGGAACCGGACGTACGCCGACGGGTCCTGCACGGTCCGGTACGAGTTACCGACCTCGCCGGCGGAGAGCGCGGTGCCGCCCTGCGCCCACCACCACACGACCTTGTGGCCCTTGTAGAGCAGCCCCTTCTCGAAGAGCTTCGACAGCGCCCACCAGACCGACTCGACGTAGGACTTGTGGAAGGTGACGTAGGCCTTGTCGAGGTCGACCCAGAAGCCGATGCGCTCGGTGAGGTGCTCCCACTCCTCGGTGTACTTGAAGACCGACTCGAGGCACTTCTGCGCAAAGCGGTCGACGCCGTACTCGAGGATGGCGTCCTTGCCGCGGATCCTGAGGTCCTTCTCGACCTCGACCTCGACCGGCAGCCCGTGCGTATCCCACCCGGCCCGACGCTCGACGTGGTACCCGCGCATCGTCATGTAGCGCGGGAAGAGGTCCTTGATGACGCGGGTGAGGACGTGGCCGTTGTGCGGGAGGCCGTTGGCGGTCGGGGGGCCCTCGTAGAACACGAAATCGGGCTTGTCGCGGGACTCCGCGAGCGACCGGTTGAAGACGTCTCGCGCCTTCCAGATCTGGAGGATCCGCTCCTCGAGGACTGGAAAGTTCGGGACTGCTTGATCCACCTTGGAGAAAGCCATCGGCGCGGGGACCCTAGTACGTCGGATCGGGGAGCGCCATACCGATCCCGAGGGGCTCGAGGGCCCGACGCGAGCGCCTCGTTCGTCGCAGAAAACTGACGTGTCGACCCCTACGCCAACGCCGCCGCGCGCGGCCTCGCGCTTGCAAACCCGAAGTCGCGTGCGTCGCGCGCTCCCCCTCCTCGCCCTGGCCGTCACCGCCTGCCCGGGCGAATCGCGGCCGCCCGCGGCGCTCGCGGGCGAGGTGAAGATCAGCGAGGTGGTCTCCTCGAACCTCGGCGGCGGCCCCCACGCCGGGCGCGACGAGCGCGGCGAGTGGGACGACTGGATCGAGCTCGAGAACGTCACCGACCACGACGTCGACCTCGCCGGCCTCTTCGTCAGCGACCACCTCGGCCAGCCCGACCGCCACCAGATCCCGCTCGACCCCGCGTTCGTCTTGAAGGCCGGGGGCCGCGTGCTCCTGTTCGCCGACGGCGAGCCCCACCAGGGCTCCGCGCACCTGCCGTTCCTCCTCTCGAAGAAGGGCGAAGGCGTGGTCATCTCCACGGTCGACCGCGTGGAGCTCGACGCGATCTCCGTCCCGCCGCTGGCGACCGGCGAGTCCTACGCGAAGACCGCCGACGTCTTCGAGGTCTGCCTCACGCCGACCCCGAACAAGCCGAAGGACTGCCTCGTCCTCCCGACCATCCCGAAGCGCTACGAGCCCTACGCGTGGCCGACGCCGTGGCCGCCCGTCCGCGACGCGCCCGTGCTGGTCTCCGAGGTCTCGCGCACGTTCGTCGAGCTGGAGAACCACGGCGGCGCGATCGATCTCGCGGACCTCTCGCTCACCTTCGGCGCGCTCGTCCCCCCCGCCGTGCCCGCGCCGCCGCTCGCGAACGCGGTCACGATGAGCGGCACCCTCGCACCCGGCGCACGCGTAGCGATCGACGTCGCGCTCCCGGACGGCGCCGCGATCGCGCTCATGCGCGGTAGCGAGGTGCTCGACGTCGTCACCTACGAAGCGCTCGGCGACGACGTCCTCGCGCGCCCCGACGACGGCACCGATCTGCACCTGCGCTGCGCCGCAGCCAGCGCGACGCCCGGCGCCGCGTACGCGGGCTGCGCGGCGCCCGTGGTGACTTCGTCCGTCGCACCGCCGTACCTGCGCGGGCTCCGCTCCGACGCCGACCTCGCGCGCCTCGCCGAGTCGGACGCCGAGCGCACCTCGGACTCGTCCTCGGTGAAGTTCGTCATCGATCGCCTCAACGGCGACACCGTCTACTTCATGGACAGCAACAACTTCCCGCTCCACTTCGACTGGGTGTGGGAGGTCATCGAGAAGAAGCAGCCGTTCGACCTCTGCGATCCGCAGCAGCGCGCGATCCACGACTCGGAGTGGGTGCGCTTCTCGCAGCGTAGCTACTTCAACACCGTCAACCGCCCCTACTACCTGGGCACGGTCGTCTTCTACCGGGACAGCGACCTGTACACGATCGAGTTCGCGAGCGGCGACCGCATCACGCCCGAGCAGATCCGCGAGGCGTTCTTCCTCGTCGCCGAGAAGGTCGCCGACGCGAAGCGCCTCTTCGTGCGCCCCACCACCGCGAGCTTCGAGGAGCGCATGGCGCAGCTCGAGGGACACGTCCCGATCGTCCCCGCCGGCGCGCCGTTCGAGGGCACGCACTTCGTCGCGCTCAACCCGGGCGTGGCGTACGGGGTGCTCCAGCGCGTGGAAGACGTCGAAGAGGCCGCGCTCACCTTCCAGACGATCCCGATCTTCACGCGCATCCCGAACGACGTCCCGCTCGTCTCCGGCACGATCACCGAGGAGCTGCAGACCCCGCTCGCACACGTGAACGTCCTCGCGCAGAACCGTGGGACGCCGAACATGGCGCTGATCGACGCCTCCACGGATCCGCGCGTGGCCCCGTTCCTCGATCGCCTCGTGCGCCTCGAAGTCACCAAAGGCGACTTCACGATCCGCGCGGCGACGTCGACGGAGGCCGAGGCGTTCTGGGAGGAGCGCTTCGGGAGCCGCCCGCCGTTCACCCCCGAGCGCGACCTCTCCGTGCGTGACATCGTGGACCTGTCGACGATGTCGATCGACGACGTGCCGCGCATCGGCGCGAAGGCCGCGCAGTACGCGGAGCTGATGAACCTCGACTTCGCGCGCTTCGGCGGCGCGTGCGCGGTGGTGTCCGGCGCGAAGGCGCTCCCGGTGCCGCGCCCGGCGTTCGCGATCCCGTTCGCGCGCTACGTCGACCACCTCGAGCGCAACGGGATCGACGACGCGATCGCCGAGCTCCTCGCGGACCTCCCCGAGGGTCCGACCGAGCGCCGCGCGGCGCTGGATCGGATCCGCGATCGCATCGAGGACGCGCCGGTGGATCCCGACTTCCTCGCCGCGCTCGAGTCACGCGTCTCGGCGCGCTACGGGCTGGAGCGCGTGCGGCTTCGCTCGAGCACGAACGTAGAGGATCTCGTCGGCTTCAACGGCGCAGGGCTCTACACGTCCGAGTCCGCGCAGGCGAACAGCACGGTGCGCCCACTCGCGGACGCGCTGCGCAAGGTCTGGGCGAGCACGTTCACGTACCGCGCGTTCGAGGAGCGGCGGCTGTTCAACGTCGATGAGACGCAGGTCGCGATGGGCGTGCTGATCCACCGCGGCTTCCCGGGCGAGGAAGCGAATGGCGTCGCGATCACCAAGAACATCATCGACCCCGCGCGGTCGGGTTACTACATCAACGCGCAGGTCGGAGAGATCTCGATCGTGAACCCCGAGGGAGACTTCGTGGCGGAGCAGCTCCTCTACAAGTCGTTCAACCCGCCGGAGGTCTCGGTGCTCGTCCGCTCCAGCGTGACCAACGGTGCGCCCGTGCTCTCCACCGAGGAAGCCAAGCGCCTCGCGTGCGCCATCGGAGCCGCGCACAACCGCTTCGCGGACCACTACACCGACGTGGTCTCGCGCGCGGACTTCGCGCTCGACGTGGAGTTCAAGATCGACGGCCCGAACCGCGACGTTGTGATCAAGCAGGCGCGCCCGTACATCGGGTCCGCCTTCGTCGAGTCGACCTGCGGGGAGTAGCCGCAATAGCGGTCACTTGCGGCTTGCTGCGCGGTCGCCTGGCGGCTCCCCTGCGGGCCTCCGCGTTTCCGCGGGGTAACGTGTCGCGGCGTTCGGTCACCGGATGGGACCGAGCGCCCCGCGCAGGCTCCGCCCGTCGCGTGGCACGCCGGTTGCGAGATCCCGCGGCATGGACAAGCGCGTCAAAGACCTCATGACCACCGATCTGGAGACGTTGGCGATGCACGAGACCGTCGACCTCGCGGCGACGATCATCGCGCTGGCGCGGATCCGGCACCTCCCCGTGACCGATCACCACGATCAGCTGCGCGGCCTCGTCACGCACCGTGACGTCCTGGAAGCGATCGCGGCGCAGGCGAAGAAGGGGACCGAGCTCGACCTGTCGAAGCTGGAGGTCCGGGAGATCATGCGGCGCGATCTGCACACGGTGACGCCCGAGACCAAGCTGAGCGACGCCGCGTCGATCATGTTCGAGCGCAAGTACGGTTGCCTCCCGGTGCTGGAGGACAACAAGCTCATCGGCATCATCACGGAGGCAGACTTCGTCTACGCCGCGATGGAAGGTTGACGGGCTCTGCGCCCGGGAGCGCATGTGAAAAAGATGAGTACGCCGATCCTGGTGGGGGTGGTCCTGTTCGTGGTCGCGTTCCTGGTCATGCGCAACATGGTGGGCGGGATCTCGAGCGAGGACGCGAAGAAGCTGGTCGCGGACGGCGCGGTGCTCCTCGACGTCCGCACCACCGGGGAGTACGGCTCCGGGCACCTCCCTGGCGCGATCAACGTCCCGGTTCAGGACCTCGAGCAGCGCATCAGCGAGCTCGACCCGACGAAGCCCGTGGTCGTGTACTGCGGCAGCGGCGCGCGGTCCGCGCGCGCGAAGCGCCTGCTGGAGGCGAAGGGGTTCGAGGCGGTCTCGGACCTGGGGGCGATGAGCCGGTGGTGAGGCGCGCTGCGCTCGTCGCCCTCCTCTTCGCGCTGGGCGCCTGCAAGTCCACGAAGGCGCCCCCCGCGCGCGACATCGCGTCCCTCGAAGACGCGACCACGTGCCGCCCGTGCCACGCCGCGATCGTGGAGGAGTGGCAAGGCAGCTTGCACGCCACGGCGCACGCCGACCCGATCTTCCGGGGCCTGCGCGAGCTGCGCTCGAAGAAGGAAGAGGATCTCGACGCGAAGTGCGCCGTCTGCCACGCGCCGGTGAAGTCGACGGACGGCGTCACGTGTTTCGCGTGCCACGCGACGGCCTCGCTCCACACCGGGCCGGGGCGCGGCTCGAACCTGCTGTCGTGGTCGAAGACCGGCACCCTCTACGGGCCGTCCGATCTGCCGGAGGATCGCACGCCGGTCCACGGAACCGCGAAGGCGCCCGCGCACATGAAGGACGGCGCGTCGCTGTGTCTCGCGTGTCACGGCGACCTCGCGAACGCGAGCGAGGTGCCGCTGTGCCAGACCGCGACCGAGTGGGAGGCGACGAAGACCACGAAGACGTGCGTCGACTGCCACATGCAGGCGGCGAAGGGCGCGGCCACCGTCGCGACGACGAAGGTCGAGCACCGGAGCCACCGCTTCGCGGGGCCGCGCGGGCTGTGGACGAAGACGTCGACCGCGGTGGCGGGCCTCGGGATGGTGGGGCTCCGCGTCGACCGCGCCGACGACGCAATCGAGGTCCACCTCGAGAACCGCACCGGGCACGCGTTCCCGAGCGGCTTCCCGGGGCGCTTCGCGAAGGTGATCGCGACGGCCGGCGAGTGGCGCCAGGAGGTCCTCCTCGGCAAGCGCTACGTGGACGCCGAAGGGAACCCGGTCATCGCCGCGTACGGCGTGAAGATCGCCGCGGACACCCGACTCACGCCCGGCGAGACGCGCGTCGTGAAGCTGATGCCGCCGAAGGGCGCGGGCCCCGTCGACGTGAAGGTGGTCCACGGGCTGCTACCGCCGCCGCTCGCCGAGAAGATCGGGCTGCACGGCGAGCTCACGGAGCTGCGCGTGATCGCGACGGCGAAGGTCGAGTAGCTCAGCCCGACAGACCGTAGCGATCGCGCCGCTCGTGGTCGAGGCACGGGAGGCGCTGGCGGAGCGTCCGCACGCGCTCGAGATCGATCGTCGCGAGCGCGAACGACACCTCGTCCACACACTGCGCGACGACCGTCCCCCACGGATCGACGATCATCGAGCGGCCGTAGGTCTGGCGCTTCTCCGCGTTCTTGCCGACCTGCGCGGGCGCGATGACGTACGCCTGGTTCTCGATCGCGCGCGCGCGCAGCAACACCTCCCAGTGATCGCGCCCCGTCGGGACGGTGAACGCGGACGGGACGGTGAGCAGCTCCGCGCCCGCGCGGAAGTACGTGCGGTAGAGATCCGGGAAGCGCAGGTCGTAGCAGACGGTCAGGCCGATCTTCCCGAGCTCGCAGTCCGCGAGCGTGGGCGCGGTCCCGGGCTCGACGGTGCGCGACTCGACGTGCGTCGCGCCTTCGCCGAGCGACACGTCGAACAGGTGGATCTTCCGGTACACCGCGAGCGTCCGGCCGTCGGGGCCGTACAGCACCGAGGTGTTGTACGCGCGCTGCGCCGAGGGGCCGCGCTCCGGGAGCGTGCCGGCGAGGAGGAACACGCCGTGGTCGGCGGCGCACTTCGCGAGCCGCGCGAACGTGGGGCCGTCGAGCGACTCCGCGAGGTCGAGCTTCGCGCGCTCCGAGCCCATGAAGCTGACGTTCTCGGGGAGCGCGACGAACCGCGCGCCGGCCGCGGCCGCCTCCGCGACCAGCGCCTCGGCGCTCGCGATCGACGCGTCGGCGTCCTCGGTCGTGGTGAGCTGACAGACCGCCGCGACGTACTTCATTCGCTCTCGACGGTAGCGCGGCGCGCGCGCGGAACCAACGGCTTCATGAAGCAACGGCTGAGAGGATCGTCCGCGTAGGGGCCCCAGCACGCGCAGGGCTCGAAGCCCTCGCGGACGTAGAAGGCGATCGCGCGCGGCTGGTGGACGCCGGTCTCGAGACGGAGGCGGGCGCCCCCGCGTGTCGCGGCCACGTCCTCCAACGCGCGGAGCAACGCGGCGGCCACGCCGGTGCCGCGCGCAGTGGCGCGGACGAACATGCGCTTCACCTCGAACGTCGCGGCGTCGCCCCACGGTTGGAGCGCGGCGCACCCGACCGCTTCGGCGCCGAGGTACGCGACGAAGAGCGAAGCGTCGTCGGGCATCGCGGCGGGCAAGAACTCGGTGCCGGGGTTCGGTCCGTAGAGCGCGTCGAGCTCAGACCACAATTCGAGGAAGAGCGCGGCGAGCGCTCCGTCGCCCCGGCCGACCTCGACGACGCGCACCACACTCGGAGCCTACGCGAGCGCGCGTCGGCGCCCCACCCGTCCCGCGGTTTCGGAGCGCCGCGCTCGAATTACCGCCCCCGTAAGCGCCTCTTGGCGTCCGCGCGACGAAGATGAACGTCGAAAGGGAACGCACCATGACCGTCACGACCACGCCCTCGCCCCACGCCCGCACCCTCGTCGACGACCTGCTCCGCCGCGGCGTCGTCCAGGCCCAGCCGACGCTGTTCGCGCCGACCGCGCAACCGCTCGACCTGTTCCGCCCGGACGCCGACGTCGACAGCGTCACCCGAAACGGCCAGCTCGCGCCCGCGCTCCAGCGCGACGTGCAGGGCTTCTTGAAGGACAACCCGGATCACCCGTTCGCGAACGCGAGCCCCGCCGAGGTGTCGCGGCAGGTCGCCGCGGAGCTCGAGCGGCGCGGCACGCCCACGACGCGCTTCGTGCGTGGTTCGCTCGGCGACCGCGAGTTCGCCGGCGAGCCCGAAGAGACCCAGTGGGACCTCGGTAAGATCATGGCGAACATCGGCGACCTCGTCACGAACACGATGGACGATCTCGAGGCCATCGCGAAGCGCGGCCAACGCCCGGACCGTCCGCGCTTCGTGAAGCCCATCCCGCACGAGCTCACCGACATCTCCGAGTTCGCCGTCGCCGACGCCGAGGGCGCGCCCGCCGCCGACGGTCAGCGCTACCACGCCGGCAAGGACTGGTTCGCGCCGGGCGGGACGCCGGTGCGCTCCCCGATCGACGGGAAGATCGTCGAAGTGTCGCCGTCGACCGGCAGCTCCGGGCAAGTGTTCGGCGGCACCGTGAAGGTGCAAGGCGAGAACGGTCGGGTCTGGGCGTTCCGTCACGTGGACCCGAAGGACCTCGAGGTCGGCGCGCGCGTGAAGGCCGGCGATCGCCTCGCGTCCGTCACCGAGTGGCAGGACGGCCCTTCGCACGCGCACGTCGAGCTGTGGAAGACGCTCGAAGGTGGCTATACCTTCGAGAACATGATCGATCCCATGACGAAGCTGAAGCGCTTCCAGTAGCGCCTCACTTACCCTTGAACACCGCCGCGCGGCGCTCGAGGAACGACATCATCCCCTCGGCCGCGTCCTCGGTCGCCATCAGCGCGCGGGCGCGTTCGAGGAGTCGAGCGGCCTCCGCCTCGAAGCCCTCCTCCACGCCGGCCCGCGCCGAGGCGAGCGTAGCCTGCACCGCGAGGGGCGCCTGCGCGGCGATGCGACCGGCGACGAACTCGGCGCGCTCCATCACCGCCCCCGGCGCGACGACCTCCTGCACCAACCCCATACGCGCGGCCTCCGCGGCGTCGAACAGATCGCCGGTGAGGAGCCACCGCATCGCGTTGCTCCACCCCGCCTGCGCGACGAAGCGCAGCGTGCCGCCGCCGAACGGGTAGATGCCGCGCTGCACCTCGATCTGCGTGAAGCGCGTGTCGTCGCCCGCGATCGCGACGTCGGACGCGAGCATCAACTCGACGCCGAGCGTGAAGCAGTACCCGCGCACCGCGACCACCACCGGCTTGCTGCGACGGCGCTCGCCGAGGCCCAGCGGATCCACGGACCCGGGTGGGAACAACGGTCGGCCAGCGGCGACCTCGGGGCCGACCGCCGCGAGGTCGAGGCCCCCGGTGAAGTGATCGCCGTGCGGGAAGACGAGCGCGCAGCGCGCTTCGGCGTCGTCCTCGAACATCGTGTAGGCGGTCGCCAGCTCCTCGAGCATCTGGGGATCGAACGCGTTGCGCTTCGCGGCGCGGTTCAGCCCGATCCGGGCGATGTGTTCGACGACCTCGTAGGTGATTCGGTCCATCCTCCTGACGATATCTGAGCCCGGCCCTTTGGACGATGACGTTCCGCGAGACGGGTGCTCCATGATCGCGGCTCGATGCTGCCCGCGCCACGCGATCGCTTCTGGGGCCGCGACGAAGAGCTCGACCGGCTCGCCGAGCAGCTCGAGCAGTCGCGCTCGGTGACGCTCGTCGGCCCGCCCGGGATCGGCAAGACCCGCGCCGCGATCGAGTACGCGCGGCGCTACGCCGAGCGCTACGATCGCGTGGGCTTCGTCCCGCTCGCGAACGCGTTCGAGCTCGGCCCCGCCGTCGCCGCGATCGGCGCCGCGTTCGAGATCGATCTCCCGCCGGTCGCGGGCGCGGCCCTCCCCGTCGCGATCGCCCAGTGGATCCGAGGCCAGGGCCGGATGCTCGTGGTGCTCGACAACTTCGAACAGATCGTCGCGACTTCCACCGCGCTCGTCGAAGCGATCGTCGCGCACGCTCCGGAGGCCCACGTGCTCGTCACGTCGCGCCACCGCCTCCGCACCGCGGGCGAGTGGGTACAAGAGCTCGGCGCGCTCTCGGTCGAGGGCAAGAAGAACTCGGCCGTCGCGCTGTTGGTCGACCGGGTCCAGCGACTCCGCGGGAGCTACCACCCGAGCGACGCCGAGCGACGCTTGCTCCAGGCGATCGCCGAGCGCCTCGAAGGGGTGCCGCTCGCGCTCGAGCTCGCCGCGATCCGCATCAGCACCCTCGGCGCCGCTGCGGTGCTCGAGCGCCTCGACGAAAAGCTCGACTTCCTCACCGTGGGCCTGCGCGGCGGCGGCCTGGAGCGGAGCAGCCTCAAGGAGGCGGTCGAGCGCTCGTGGCGCCTCCTCGACGACGCCGAGCGCGCCGTCCTCTCCGCGTGCTCCGTGTTCCGCGGAGGGTTCGATCTCGACGCCGCGACCGAGGTCCTCGACGACCCGCGCGTGATCGACGCGCTGCACGACCTCTGCGAGAAGTCGCTGCTCGTCGCGCACCCCGACGACGACGGGCGCACGCGCTTCTCGCTGTACGAGAGC
>JAUHYN010001178.1 GCA_030426505.1 bacterium
GCAGGACGCGCGGGCCGGCATCGTGATCCGAACGGACGGGCGCCACCACGCGCTCAAGCTGACCACGCCGAAGCGCGTGAGCCATGTCGAGGAGCTCGTCCCCTCGTTCAAGGCGATGGTGGTGTTCTTCGAGAACGCGCGGACGGTGAAGCCCGCCGTGACCTACGTACTCATCGACGCCGGCGGCGCGCTGATCCTCGCATCGAAGGACGACGTGTTCGACCTCTTCTTGGAGCGCGTCGACGAAGCGGGCTTCGTGTCCCGGTTGCGCCGGCTGCCCTGAAAACGCAGCGCCGTGATCTGCGCGCGGTACCCGAAGATCGCCTCGAGCTGAGGCTGCACGAACAGGCGCTCTGCGATCCACCCGAGCGGACCGAACGGCGCCGCGAAGTGGACGCGATCCACCATGCGCGTCCGGTCGCCGTGGCGCTCGAACACGTGCTCGTGGTGCCACGAGGCGTACGGGCCCTTCAGCTGCGTGTCGACGAAGCGCTCGAGCGGGTCGACCTGCTCGATGCGCGTCTTCCACTTCATCGGCACCGGGCCGAGCCGGATCACGTACTCGATCTCGGTCCCGGGTGACATCGTCTCCGGCAACTCGGAGATGATCTCGAACGACATCGTCCCGGGCGTCATCGCGCCGAGGTTCTGCGGCTTCGAGAAGAACGCGTAAACCTCCTCGAGCGGGGCGTCGATCCACGTCTCCTGTTCGAGGACGCGCCGGACCGGGCGCCCGTCGAGGTAGCTCGAGTCCGGCAACTCACGCGGCTTCGTCAGCGTTACACTTTTTTTTTCCGCCACGACGTCGTTCAGCGCCTCGTCGATCGTCGAGAACGCGAACTCGAAGCCGTGATCCAAGGCGCGCTTGGGCTCCGCGCGCTGACCCTCGAGGAGGACCTGCGCGGCCTCTCCGAAGATCGCCTTGAGCGCGAACGAAGGCACCGGGACGATCGTCGGGCGTTGCAGCGCGCTGCCGAGCGCCGACGTGAAGGTCTTGTTGTCGACCGGGTTCGGCGCCGTCGCATTGAAGACGCCGGTGTAGCGCTCGTCGACGACGGCCGTTCGCATCAACTCGACGAGGTCCGCGATGTGGACCCACGGCATGTACTGATCGCCCGAACCGAGCTTGCCGCCGCCGCCCATCTTGAAGGGCGGGAGCATCTTCTCGAGCGCGCCGCCGCCACGACCGAGCACGACGCCGATGCGGAGCGCGGCCACGCGGAGGCCGTGCGCTTCGGCGCCGAACGCCGCGCGCTCCCATCCAGCACACAGCTCGGCGAGGAAGTCGTCGCCCTGCGTGCTGTCTTCGTGCAACACCTCGTCGCCGCGGTCGCCGTAGTAGCCGACCGCGCTCGCGCTCACCAGGACGCTGGGGCGCGCGTCCATCTCACCGATCGCCTTCACCATCTCTTCGGTGCGGTCGACGCGGCTCTCCACGAGCGCCTTCTTCTTCTTGTCCGTCCAGCGCCCCGAGACGATCGGCTCGCCGGCGAGGTTCACGATCGCGTCGACGCCCGCGAGGACATCGGCCCAGGCCTCGTCCGACGAGACCACCTCGACGTCCGCCCCCAGAGCGTTCTTCGCGCGCTCGGGCGAGCTCGACTGCACGACCACCGCGTGGCCGTCCGCGAGCAGGCGCGGGACGAGGGCGCGCCCCACGAATCCAGTTGCTCCTGTCACGAGAATCTTCATGTCTTTGCCTCCTGACTCTACATTTGGACGTTTCAGGCGGTTTTGTCAAGAAAAAGTCGAACAATCGGGCAAGAAATCTTGACAAAATCGTCTAAATCGGTAACCTCATGATATGGCTGAGCGTCTCCTCACGACCCGACAAGCCGCCGAGTGGCTCGGCGTAGGCCCGACCAGCGTGAAGCGCTGGGCGGACGATGGGCGCCTCGCGTGCGTCCGGACCGCGGGGGGCCACCGGAGGTTCGAGCCGGAGGTGGTGCGCGCGTTCGGTCGGAGCGTCGACGGCCCGAGCTCCGAGGTGGATGCCCTCGTGGACCTCCTCGCCGCGCGCACGCCGACCGCGACCGTGCAAGCGCGCTTGCTCGAGTTGAAGGTGTCGCACGGGACCTGGGCCGGCGCGGCGCGCGTGTTGGGCGACGTCCTCACGCGGATTGGAGAGCGGTGGCGCGCGGGGACGATGTCGATCGCCGCCGAACACGCCGCGACCGAGCGCCTCCACCGCGCGGTGACCGGCCTCGCGGACCAGATCCCGGTCGCGACCAGCGCGCCGATGTGCGTGATGTGCGTGGCGGGCGGAGATGAGCACGCGCTCGGTCTGATCCTCGCAGAGCTGTGCGCGCGGAGCGCCGGGTGGCAGACCCGCTGGCTCGGGATCCGCAGCGATCTGGAGACGATCGCGGAGGCGGTCGAGGACTCGGGGGTGCGCATGCTCGCCGTCTCCGCCTCGCCCTGGTCCGAGGACCAGCTCTCGCTGACCAAGCTCGCGCGCGACCTCGGCGAAATCTGCGACCGCGCGGGCGTACAGCTGGTCCTGGGCGGGCGCGGCGCGTGGCCGGAGCACCTCCACCGCGCCGCACGCCTCACGACATTCGAGGCCTTCGTACACCTCCTCGAAGAGACCGCGCGCCGCGCCGTCCCGCGGGACGCGCCCCCGAGGCGTGAGGTATCATCGGTGAATGCCGAGTGACCGCGCGGCCCCTTCCCGGAACACGCGCGCGACCGCTCTCGGGCTCGCGCTCCTCGTCGCGAGCGCCTGTCAGTGCGACGGCGAGACCCTGGTGCGCGTCGCGCCCTCCGTTCAGATCGCAGTCGAGGCGATAGACTTCGGCGAAGTTCCGGTCGGAGCGACGAAGCGTGTCCTCTTGAGGGTGGACAACATCGGGACGGCCGACCTCTCGATCGTCACCGCCACC
>JAUHYN010000067.1 GCA_030426505.1 bacterium
GACTCTACGCGCCCAACACGCGAGAGGCGTTCGAGCGCGGGGCGCCGGTGCTGCGTTCGATCCTGGCGGAGCTCTACGACGACGACGTCGAGGTCGCGCCGACCGGACCGACCAGCGCGCCGTTCACGTTGCTCGCCCGTGCGCCGGCGCGTGAGCTCGACTGGTTGGAGCGCCGCGCCGGCTGAGGCCGCACAGCGATATGCTCCGCGGGCCGTTCAGGGAACAGTACGACGGCTCGCGGCGCTCCTCCTGCTCACGCTCACCGCCTGTGTCGGCGACACCGGTCCGCCGTCGCGGCGCGTCGTCCTCCGCGATGGCTTCCCACAGCCTCCGCCCGCGCTGTGGCTCCTGCACGGAACGCGGATCGCCGCGACCGACGGCGTCGATCTCTTCGTCGTCGATCTCGACGGGACCGTAGAGCGATTCGAGCTCGGCGGCGTGGACGACCTGAGGTGGTCGAGCGACGCGGGCTGGATCGTGTTCAGGCGCCGCGGCGCCGTCACGGCGCTGGACCCGTTCGACCGCGCCACCCACGCGTACGGGGACGGCGGTTGGGGCGGACTTCGCGCTCGCCGAGTGACCGACTAGACTCCCCGCCCATATGGAGATTCGACCGCTCCGCGACGGCGACGTCCCCCAACTCTTCGAGCTCGCCCAGACGATCGTGAAGGACGGCACGACGTACGTCTTCGAGGACGCGAACGACTTCGTCTCGGCGTTCCTCCGCGGCCACGCATTCGTCGCGGTGGACGGCGACGAGCTCCTCGGCGCGTACTACTTCCGCGCGAACCAGCCGGGCCGCGGAGCGCACGTCGCGAACGCTTCCTTCGCGGTGACGGAGGCCGCGCGCAACCAGGGCGTGGGCCGCGCGCTCGGCGAACACGCGATCGAGGCGGCGCGCGAGCGCGGCTTCCGCGCGATGCAGTTCAACCTCGTGGTCGCGACGAACGAGTCTGCGATCGCGCTGTGGCAGAAGCTCGGCTTCGAGATCGCCGGGACCCTCCCCGGCTCGTTCCACCACGAGACCGACGGCTACGTGGACGCCCATGTGATGTACCGCGCGCTCATCGACTGAACTTCAGCGGGCGTCGGCGTCGATCATCGCTTCGATTTCGTGCGCCGCCCGGCACGCCGGATCCTCTTCGCCGAAACGGCATGCGCGTCGGAGCGCGGCGCGTGCGCGCGGGACGTCGTGCGGCGTCTCTTTTCCGCGGACGAGCTGCATCGCGAGCATCGTACAGCCCCAAGGATCGTCACCCCGCTCACAGGTCGCAGAGAAGACCTTCACGCCGCACGCCTCGTCGAAGGTGTTGGCGGCGGCGTTGGTACACCCCGACGCGTCGCCGAGCGCACAAGCGCGCAGGAACAGCGGCGTCGACAACGTGCTCGTCTCGGTCGTGCGTTGCAGCTCGAGCGCGGCTTCGTAGCACGCGCCGGCCGCGCCGGATCGACAGCGTTCGAGCGCCGCGGGGAGGCGACCTCCGCGCGCCCCGTCGGTCTCGAAGTTCGCGAGGCGGAACGCGGACGGGAGCACTTCGGACGCGCAGCGATCACCGGCCGGGAGCCACTCGGGCGCGCGCCCCACGGCGCGGACCGCGCGAGCGCGCGCGGCCTCGTCGTCGACCGGGTCCGCGACGCCCTCCAAGACCGCGAACTGCACGTGGAGCGCGAAGTCGCCGCTCGGGATCGGCAGGACGCGATTCACCTCGAGTGGCTCACCGTCGACTTCGATCGTGCGCTTCCACTTGTCGGCGTGCAGGGCGATGACGACCTTCACCAAGCGCGGCCGCCCGTCGTGCGGGACGCGCAGGTCAGCGCCCGTGAAGTATCCGTGCGCTTCGAGCTCGGGCGAAGGCGGCGCGCCGCGCCAGTACGCGGTCCCGACCCAACCCACTTGCTTCGGCACGCCGTGCAGGCTGTCGCCGTAGAAGCGCCGCGCGGCGGTCGCGGTCTCGGCCAACGCGAGCGAGGCGAGCGGCGGCAACACGCTGTCCGCGAACGTCTCGGCGAGGTCCGTCGCGTTCGTCCCCATCAGGCAGGCCTCCATCGGCGCGCCGCCTTCGACCGACGCGCGGAGGTGGACGTGCGCCAGGTCTTCGGCGCCCTTGTCGTCGGCCGGGGGCACGAACTCGAGGTGAAGTCGCCCGCCGAGCGCGTCGAGGCGCGCGGCTTCGCGGCGGTACGGGCCCCAGTCGCCGCGCTGCGTCGTGACGGCGGCTTCGGTCGCGGCGGCGACGGACGCGAGGAGCGCGCGCTCCTTCGATGCGCGGCAGCCGAGGAGCGGGACGAGGAGGAGCAGCAGCCAACGCATTGCGGGTCACGTGTACCAGAAGTCGGCGTACGCGAAACCGGCTATGCTCCCGGGCCGTGGCGAACCTCTTCGAAGACGACGACAACCTCGAGCCGCTCTCCGGGCTCGACTCCATGTTCCTGTACCTGGAGACGCCGCGTTCGCCGATGCACGTGGGGAGCGTCTGCATCCTCGAGGGCGACCTGACGTTCGACGCGTTCCGCGCGCACCTCGCATCGCGCCTGCACCTCGTGAAGAGCTTCCGCCAGCGCTTGGTCGAGGTGCCGCTCGGGCTCGACAAGCCGTACTGGATCGACGACCCCGACTTCAACATCGACTGGCACCTGCACCACACCGCGCTGCCGAAGCCGGGTGATTGGCGTCAGCTCCGTCGCCTCTCGGCGCGGCTCTTCGCGCGCCCTTTGGATCGGAGCCGCCCGCTCTGGGAGATGGTGTTCGTCGAAGCGCTCGATCGGATCCCGCAGGTGCCGCCGGGTTCGGTCGGGATCATCAGCAAGATTCACCACGCTGCGATCGACGGGATGTCCGGCGTGGACATCGCGGGCGTGCTCTTCGATCTGTCGAAGTCGCCGCGCGACGTCGCGCCGCCGCCGCCCGCGCTGCGTCACGCGATCCCTTCGAACCGTGAGCTCGTGCGGAAGGCCGCGCGGCAGCTCGCGCGCCGCCCGCGGCTGGTGCCGGGCCTCGTGCGCGAGGGCGTGAAGGCCACGTTGCGCGCGCGCGGACAGAAGGACGCCACGCCCACGATGCCGTTCGGCGCGCCGCCTACGCCGATCAACGCGCCGGTCTCGGCGGACCGGCTGTGGAACACGGCGCTGTTGTCGCTCGATCGCGTGAAGCAGTTGAAGCGGATCATGGGCTGCACGGTGAACGACGTCGTGCTCGCGATCTGTTCGGGCGCGCTGCGGCGCTACCTCGCCGAGAAGGACGCGCTCCCGGACGAGCCGCTGGTCGCGATGGTGCCGGTGTCGACGCGGACGGCCGCGGAGAAGAACACGATGGGGAACCAGGTCTCCGCGATGTTCGTGCCGCTCGCGACGAACGTCGCGGACCCGGTGGAGCGCGTGAAGAGGGTCCACGGGACGACGGTCGCGCAGAAGACGTACCAGGGCGCGATCGACGCGAAGGCGCTGATGCAGGCGAGCGAGCTCGTACCGTTCGGGATCGCCGGTCAGGCGGCGCGGCTCTACTCGCGCACGAAGATGTCGAACCTGCATCGCCCGATGTTCAACTGCGTGATCACGAACGTGCCCGGCCCGCAGGTCCCGCTCTACCTGAACGGCGCGCGCCTCCTCGCGCAGATGGCGATGGCGCCGATCCTGGACGGCATGGGCTTGCTGATCGCGGTGACGACCTACGACGGCGTGATGACGTTGAGCTCCACTTCGTCGCCCGCGGTCATGCCGGACCTCGATGTGTTCAGTCGCTACCTCCGCGAGGCGGCGAACGAGCTCGAGGCGGCGGTGCTCCCGCTCGCCGAGCCCGAGGCGCCCGCGCCGGCTCCGGAGCAGACCTCGTCGCGCGGCGTGGCGGACTTCTTCGTCGCGGCGCAGAAGAAGCTCGCGTCGAGCCCCAACCTCGAGCTGCCCGCCGAGGGCGTCTTCCAGTTCGCGGTGCGCGGGGAGGAGGACGAGCAGTGGGTGTTCGATCTCGACGGCACGCCGCCGTCGGTCGCGCCCGGCTCGAGCGACGCCGCGCGCTGCACGCTGCAGATGGACGCGCCGCACTTCCTGATGATGGCGCGCGGCGAGCTCGACGGGACGGCGGCCTTCATGCAGGGCAAGCTGAAGGTCGACGGCGACATCAACGCGGCGATCGAGTTCGGGAAGGTGTTGGCGCTGCTGTCGCGCGACCGCGTCTGAACGCGGTCAGGCCGCGCGCGGTCGGCGCCTGAGCGCGCCGGCGATCGTGCGCGCGGCGGTGCGTCCGCTCGACCACGCGCCCGCGAGCGTGGTGCCCCAGACCTCGTCCCACGCCTCGCCCGCGAAGTGCATCGCGCCGAGCGGCGGGAGCGGCCGGCGCGCGCCGAGGCGCCCACGACGCGTCGCGGAGTAGCTGCCGAACGAGTTCTCGTCCTGACAGTACCGGGTGACGACGGCGACGCGAATGCGATCGCCGACCGGGCGGCCGAGGATGCGACTCAGTCCGGGGACGAGCTCGCGCACAACGTGTTCGTCGTCGCGCGCGAGGAGCGTCCGCGCGCGGCGCCCACCGACGAGCGCGACCGCGACCGGCCGCCCGAACGGACGGAGCAACCACTCGACGCCGTGGTGATCGAACAGCTCACGCGCGGTGGTCATCGGCGCGACGTGCGCGAGCGCGTCTTCGTCGAGGCGCAGGAGCACCTTCTCGAGCACGCCCATCGGGAGCGCGGCGAGTCGATCGACGTGCGCAGCGGGGAGCTCGGGCTCGAACGCGATCGCGCCCGAAGCGAGGACACCGGTGGAGACGGTGACGATCGCGGCGCGCGCGTCGATCGTGCCGTGCGGCGTGGACGCGCGGACGCCGTCGGGGCGCCACTGCAGGCGTTGGACGGGGGCGCCGAAACGGATCGGAACGCCGTGCGCGTACGCGCCGACGAGGCGATCGAGGCCCTCGGCGACGAGGCGATCGCCGATCTCCGGCGCGAGCTGGAGGAAGTCGTGCGCGCTGAGCTCGTCGGGCTCGACGCCCATCGACAGCGGACCGAGGCCGACGAGGACCAGCTGATCCCACGGATCGTGCGCGCGCGTGACGGCGCCGAAGTGTCCGGCGCGATCGTCGCTGATGCGATCGGCGATGCGGTCTTCGAGGTCGAGGTAACGCGCGCCGGCGGCGGTGGTCTCGCCCGCGCCGTAGACGTGCAGCGGCCCGTCGGCGTCGCGGACGTCGAAGCCGAGCGCGTTCGCGATCGGAGTGAGCGGGTTCGTCGATCCGGAGTGCAGCCACGACGCGCCCGTCTCGAACATCGGCGCCGCGTTCTGCGATCGCGCGGCGCGGCCGCCCGCGCGATTCGACGCTTCGACGACGAGCACGGAGAGCCCGCGCTCGATCAGCACTTCGGCCGCGGCGAGCCCGGCCATGCCGGCGCCGACGACGAGCACGTCCACGGCGCGGCGCTCGGCCGCGACGGCGGCGCGATCGACGGGGCTGTGCAGCCACCGCGCGAGCCACGCGAAGAGCGTGTCGGCGCTGATCGCCCGCGCGCGAACGCGCCGCGCGACCTGCGGCCCGAGCACATCGAGGACCCGGGTGAGCCCGAGGTTCGCGAGCGTCGCGTAGGTGATGGGCCGAGGCCCACCGAGCGCGGCGCCGAGCGCGCGCAGCGCATCATCGACGGAGCGCTGCCGCCCCGCCGCCGCGACGAGCAGGTCGACCCGTCCGCCGAGCTCGTGACCGAGCCGCTGCGTGAGAAAGAAGTGGTGAGGGGAGCACGTCGAGGCGCGCATACGTGGCCCGCTCCGGGGCCGATCTCGATTCCGCGCCCGAGGCGTGAAAAGAGCAAGAGAACAGATGGTGACGGGGAGCGCGGGGTGCCCCAAAAAGCGAAAGGCCCGGGATCCACTCAGGAATCCCGGGCCCTTCTATCAGTCGGGGTGAAAAGATTTGAACTTTCGACCTCTTGATCCCGAACCAAGCGCTCTGACCAAGCTGAGCTACACCCCGTCGATTTTGGTCCCGCGCTTCGGCAGCCCATCGGGCCGACCCCCGTCGCGGAAGCAAGCGTTTATGCTTCGGTGGACCCCGCTGTCAATGCCTTTGGCGACCCCGCGCTCATTCGAGTTCGACCGCGGCCGTGAAGCGCTCGAGGTCCGGCGTCACCGCGGCGCGCGGGAGGCAGGCGGCGGCGAGCACGTCGAGGATGGCGGACGCGTCCGCCCCGTAGGTGCCGGCGCCGAAGGCGGGGTTCGCCTCGACGACCGCCCAGCCCCCTTCGGCCACGCGGCCGACGTCGATCACCACCGCGGGCGGCGTGTCCGGCGTGACCCGCGCCACCTCGGCGGCGAGCGCGGCGGCCTCGTCGTCGCCGACGCCCTCCGCAATGTCGCCGTCGACCGCGTAGCGTCGGACGGAGACCGCGGCGCCGTCGAGGACGTGGACCCGGTGCTCCTCCGTGAACCGAACCGGCTCGCTCACGAGGACGCGCTGGTCCGGCGCGATGTCGTCCCGCGCGGCGAGCGCGGTCGCTTCGGCGTAGACCTGCGCGGGGAAGATCTTGTCGTCGGGTGGCTTGATAAACGCGGGGTACTCGAGGTTCGGCAACGCGTCGAACCGCTCGTAGCGAATGCGACGCCCGGCGAACGCCGCCGGCACGCCGAGCAACCAGTCGTGCGGCGGCTCGATCATCACGTGGTCGACCTGCGCCGCGACCACGCGACAGAACAGCGGCTCGCCGTACAGCACGAGGGGCGGCGCGAGCGGCGCCTCCACCCGCCAGCGGGGGAGCTTCGCGACGGACCACCCGCGAGCCTCGGCGGCGACGGCGAGCCGGTTCGCGTCGTCGGTGCCACGCGGGCTGAGGACGAGCGTCGTCATTTCGCGGCCGCGAGCAGCGACGCCTTCTAGCAGGCTGCTGAAGAACTCCCGCACACCTGTCGCCGGCGCCCTTCTCGCGTACTCGCCGCGCCGGCTTCGCCTCTCGTCGGTTGCGTACGCCCGGTATGCGCCCTCCTCACGCGGCGACTACGCAAGAAGCTCGCTCGCCGACAGAACGCACGGGAGTTCTTCAGCAGCCTGCTACGCTTCGCGGGCGCGCTGACCCGCGCTCCGGATCGATTCGATCGCCGCGCGGTAGTCGTCCTGGTTGAAGACGGCGGAGCCGGCGACCAACAGGTTGGCGCCGGCCGCGACGACCTCGCCCGCGGTCGAGTCCTTGATGCCGCCGTCGACCTCGATGTCGACTTCGCCGGCGCGGCCGATGCGCTCGAGCTTCTCGCGGATGGCCGCGATCTTCGGCACGACGGCGGGGATGAACGACTGGCCGCCGAAGCCCGGGTTCACGCTCATCACCAAAACGAGGTCGAGGTCGCCGATCACGTAGTCGAGGACGTCCGGCGGCGTGCTCGGGTTGAGCGACACGCCGGCGCGCGCGCCCGCCGCTTTGATCTGCTGGATGACGCGGTGCAGGTGGGTCGCGGCCTCGGCGTGGACGGTGACGGTGTCGGCGCCGGCCTTCACGAAGTCCTCGACGAACTTCTCGGGCTCGACGATCATCAAGTGGACGTCGAGCGGCTTCTTCGTCGCCTTGCGCGCCGCCTTCACGATCAGCGGCCCGATGGTGATGTTCGGGACGTAGCGCCCGTCCATCACGTCGACGTGGATCTGATCGGCGCCGGCTTCGTCCACCGCGCGGATCTCCTCCGCGAGGCGACCGAAGTCGGCCGAGAGAATCGAAGGTGCGATCTGCAGCGGACGCGCGGGGGCCACCGCGCGACGCTAGTACGCGACGCCCGAAGATTCGAGCAAAAGCCGCGTCACCGCTGCAGTCGCAGGCCCTCGATCCCCGATCCGCTCCGCGTCTGCTCGGCGACGAACTGGTCGATCCCACCCACCAGGTCGACGAGCAGCGCGAGGAGCTGTTCGGACTCCCCCGATGACAGCGGCTCGAGCCGCGCCGCGAGGCGCCGCAGCACCGCAGATCGCGCGGCGTCGAGGCGCGCCATCTTCGAGCGGCCCGCGGACGTCATCGCGATCGTCTCCGCGCTGACCTTCACCATCCCCATGCGCTGAAGGCGAAGCGCGGTCGAACGCACCTGACCCGCCGACACCCCCAGACGCGGCGCCAGCTCCTTGAGCGGCGTCTCGTCGGCGGTCGGGTCGAGCGCGAGCAGCAGATCCTCGAGCGCGAGCGGCCACCGCGACATCACGCGGTTCGCCTGGACCTCGGGCGCGCTGCGAATCGCGCGCTCGACCCCGTCGAGCGCCGCCCGCGCCATCGCCAACAGATCCGCCGCCTGGGCCGGGCTGCGCGGCGCCTCCGTCGGGTCCCCCCCGCGGGTCTGCGTTTCGAGCACTGCCACCATGTCGCTCCCCTTTGGCGAAAAGCGCGCCGCACCCGCGTTCGGGTTGACGGACGTCCTTCCGCTCGCCCATTCCTACGCGCGGCTCGCCCGAAACCTCCCCTCCCGATGCCGAAAATGATCCCCAAGGGGCGCCCGCCGCGGGCCGCCAACGCCCGAGACGTCGCCCTCGACGTGTTGTTCCGAGTATTTACGCAGAACGCCTTCGCCTCGACCGCGCTTCGTAACGCCTTCGATCAGCGCACCCTCTCGGCCCCCGACCGCGGGCTCGCGACCGAGATCGTGTATGGCGTGCTCAGACGCCGCGGCTTCCTCGACCTCGCGATCGGTCACGTCGCCGACAAGCGCACCAAGGACATCGACCCCAAGCTGATCGACGTCCTCCGGGTCGGGGCCTACCAGCTCATGTACCTCGACCGCGTGCCCGATCACGCGGTGGTACAGGCCGCCGTCGACCAGGCCAAGCGGCGGCGCGGCGCCAAGGGCGGCGGCTTCGTCAACGCCGTCCTCCGCAAGCTCGCGCGCACCCCCGCCGACGCGCGCCTCCCGGACGTCCCGGACGTCACACGCGATCCGATCGGCCACGTCGCGGTGTGCGGCGGGCTGCCGCGCGGAATCAGTTCGCGTCTCGTGGAGGACCTCGGTGTGGACGACGCGCTCGCGTTCGCGCGCGCCTCACTCGACGAAGCCCCCCTCACGCTCCGCGCGAATCGGATGAAGTCGACCGCCGAAGAGATCGCGAATGAAATCGACGGGCGCCTCGGGGTGGTCGACGGCGCCGTGTACTCGACCGCGGGTGGCATCCTCCCGGCCGACCTCGCCTGCGTGCGCGAGGGCCGCGCGACACCTCAGGACGAGGCGTCGATGCGCGTCGTGATGTTGCTGGATCCGCAGCCGAAGGAGGCGATCCTGGACGTCTGCGCCGCGCCGGGTGGCAAGACGACCCACATCGCGGAGCGCATGGGCGACTCGGGTCGCGTCGTCGCGCACGACCGTCACCCGAACCGCCTCGAGCGCGTCATGACCTCCGCCAAGCGGCTCGGTCTGGAGTCGATTGAAATTCAGAAGGTGCTCCCCGACGAGACGTTCGATCGCGTCCTCGTAGACGCGCCGTGCTCGGGCCTCGGCACGCTTCGCCGCCACCCCGAAATTCGTTGGCGTCTGACGGACGCCGACATCGAGGCCCTCCGCGAGACCCAGGACGAGGTCCTCCTCGCCGGCGCCGAGCGCGTGAAGGTGGGTGGCACCCTCGTCTACTCGGTCTGCACCGTCACCAACGCCGAGGGCGAAGGGCACCTCGCGGCGCTCGCGGACCGCTTCGACGTGGACGCGATCCTCCGCACCGGCCCTCACCACGAGGGCCGCCCCGACGGCTTCTTCGCCGCCCGCCTGGTACGCAAAAAGTAGCGAACAGCCTCCAGCGGGCAGCGGACAGCTCGGATCGCGCGATCGCGGCGCCCCGAACCCGCGCCTCCCCTCCGAACCAGCGCTCCTCCGGCTGAAGGCTCATCGAGCCGCCGCGCCCGCAAGCCCCCTCCCGTCCGAAACGAGCGTCCCTCTGGCTGAAGACTGAAGGCTGAACGCTGCCCGCTGTCGGCCGCCGGCTCACGATCTGGACTCACGGGCCGATAACACCGATGGAAGACCCTATGGCGCTGCGCCCCACCGCCTGGATCGACGCGACGATCCCGGGCGAGATCCTCGCGGACCCGCACCAGCGCGTCCGCGCGCGCCTCGTTCAGTCGCTGTTCGCGCTCGCCTCGCTGGGCCTGATCATCGCCGGGGTCGCCCGCTACGTGAATAGCGGCGTCGTGCTCGCGTCACACATCGTCCCGATCGCGATCTTCGCGCTCGGCGCGACGCTCCTCAAACTCACCAAGAGCCTCCGCCTCGCCGCGGTCGTCGTGCTCAGCGGCGGGCACCTCGCCCTCGTCTCCAACGCGCTCGAGCTCGGCGGCCTGGTCGTGGTGTTCACTTGGGACACCGTGCTCCTCGCCGGCGCGGTCTACATTCTCGGCCCCAGGGCCGGCGTCGGCATCGCGGCGCTGACGATCGCGAGCGCGCTCGGCATAGCGCAAGCGCAGGAGAGCGGCTGGATCACGACACCGCTCGTCGCGACACCCCAGTTCGAGCTCGCCGTCATGGTGATCAACCAGCTCGTCGTGATGATGATCTTCGCCGGCTTCTATCACCTCGAGAACCGGCGCCTCGCCGAGCGCCTCGAGGCCGCGCGCCAACAAGCCGAGGCCTCCAACCGCGCGAAGTCCGTCTTCCTCGCGACGATGAGCCACGAGATTCGGACACCAATGAACGGCGTCATCGCCTCCGCCGATCTGCTCCGCCGCGGAGACCTCGCCGAAGAGGAGCGCGGCCTCGCCGAGATCGTGTTCACGAGCGGTGAGGCCCTCCTCTCGGTCCTCAACGACATCCTCGACTTCTCGAAGATCGAAGCTGGCGAGGTCGAGCTCGAAGCGATCCCGTTCTCGCTCGCGGAGTGCGCGTCGAGCGTCGTCCACCTCCAGACCGCACGCGCTCGAGCGAAGAACGTCGCGCTTCAGCTCTCGATCGACCCGCGCGTCCCCGACGCCGTCCTGGGCGACGGGCCTCGCCTCCGCCAAGTCCTGCACAATCTCGTCTCGAACGCCGTGAAGTTCACCGCGCAGGGGCACGTGCGCCTGGAGATCACGATGGGCGACGGCGGGATCGCGTTCGCGATCTCGGACACCGGCGTCGGCCTCTCCGAAGAGCAGCGCTCGCGCCTCTTCCTCCCGTTCTCGCAGGCCGACGCGAGCGTCCACCGCACGCACGGCGGTACCGGCCTCGGCCTCGCGATCTCGCAGCGCCTCGTGCAAGCGATGGGCGGCAAGATCGAAGTCGAGAGCGCGCCCGGCGAGGGCAGCACGTTCCGCTGCGAAGTCGCACTCCCCGCCGCGACGCTCCCCGCTGAGCTCCGCGGACCGGCCACCGAGTCACGCGAGATCCCGAACCTCGATGGCGTCGTCCTGATCGTCGACGACAACCAGATCAACCGCCGGGTCGCGGAGAAGATGCTCGGCCACCTCGCAGTCCCCACCCTCGCCGTCGACAGCGGCGAGGCCGCGCTGCGCGCGCTCGAGAGCGACGCGATCGCGCTCGTGTTGATGGACCGTCAGATGCCCGGGCTCGACGGCCTCGAGACCACGCGCCGCATCCGAGCGCTCAGCGGCGACCTCGGCGCGACCCCGATCGTCGGCCTCACCGCGTCCGCATTCGCAGAAGAGATCGCCGCGTGCGTCGAAGCGGGCATGCAGGAGGTCCTCGCGAAGCCCGTCACGCTCCGCGCGCTGCAGGACGCCGTCGCGCGCTGGGCCAAGCACAGCTGAAGGTCAGTCGTCGTCGCGACCGAAGCGCGCGAAGAACGCGTTCCCCAAGGGCCGGTGCAGGCGTTCGCGCCCCTCGGCGCCACGCACGTTCTTGTCGGCGACGGGGTTCGCGCCCGGCTCACCCGCTTCGAGGCGCGCGCGCCGGGTGCGGAGCGTTCCGGTCGGCGCGTCGACGACCGTGAAGCCTTCGGCGCCGAGCCACTGCCCCCAACCTTCGAGCGTCTCGCTGAGGTGATGGCCGATCACGATGAACTTGGTGCCGGCGTCCTTCCACTGGGTGAGGAGCGCGCGCGCGCGGGCTTGGGCGAGATCGTACGGCTGAACCGGCGCGGGTGAGCTGCCCGCCTCGTCGATCACCACGCAGCGCGGCGCGGCCTCGCGGAAGCGCTCGACGATCGCGTCGAAGCTCGACCACGTCGCCGAACGATCGGACGGCGCCACCGGCGCGTTCGTGTTCAGGATCGCCGCGGAGGTGTGGACCGTCTGCGCGCCCGAGGGATCGATCGCGTCGAGCGCGGCCATCGCCGCCTGCGTCTTTCCGCTGTGACTCGGACCGACGATCGCGGCGCACGTCGTCGCGCCGAAAGCCTCCGCGATGGCCTGCCCGGTCGCCGCGGCGCGAGGGTCGAGCGCCGGCTTCGAGCGGGGGCCCGAACTGGAGAGCGGCGCGACCACGATCGTCATCCTGCCAAAAACTGGCGGGCTTGGCGACAGGGTGGGAAGGTGTGCGCATGATTCGCCCCTACCACTGGATGGCGCTGATTCTCCCCTCCTACTTCGTCTCCGGCTGCGGCGGCGCCGAGACCGCCGACATCGGCGCGACCCCGTGCGCCGGCCTGAACCTGGAGTTGGTCGACGTGGCCGTCGCGCCGCCCGCCAACGTGGCCGGACTCGTCCGGGTCACGGACTGCGGCGGCGACCCGATCGGCGTCCGCCTCGGACCGCAGCACTTCACGCTCAGCGAGGACGACCGCCCGCTGTCCGCCTACGAAGGCGAGCACGAGGTCACGCTCGCCGAGCGGCAGACGCAGGCGAAGACGGTGATCCTCCTCGACCTCTCCGGTTCGATCGTCCGCGCCGGTCTGCGCGACCACATGATCGACGGCGCCGCGAAGCTCGTCACGCAGCTCCCCGGCCGTCACGAGGTCGCGGTGTTCGGCTTCGACGGGCGCCCCGAGCTCGTTCGCTTCAGTGGATTCTCGTCGGACCGCGTCGCGATCGGCGCCGCGCTCGAGCTCGCGCGCCAAGCGGAGGTCGTCGACGACTCGACCAACCTCTACGGCGCGGTGACCGGCGCGCTGCGACTCCTCGACAACGCCGTCGAGGGCGCGCGCACCGAACACGACGTCGTCCACGGCGCGCTGGTCCTCTTCACCGACGGTGACGACCGCGCCGCGCGCGTCACTTGGGACACGGTCGACCGCTCCCTCGACGACACGGAGCACTCCTCCTTCGCGATCGGCGTCGGCCCGGAGATCGACGAGCGGCTCCTCGGCCAACTCGGGCGCTCCGGCGCGGTGTACGCGGGGGACGCGAACGAAATCGTCACCGCGTTCGAGTCGGTCGGTCAGACGCTCCGCGCGCACGCCGAGGCGACGTACGTCGTGAGTCACTGCTCGCCCGCCCGCGCGGGGACGCATACGCTGACGATCGAGGCCCACTACAAGGACCTCAACGGGACCGCGCACATCGACTTCGTCGCCGACGGCTTCGGCGGCGGCTGCCGCCCCGAGGACACGCCCCTCCGCTGATCGCGCGGTTCAGCGCATCGCTTCGAAGACGCGGTAGTGCCCGCCGTCCATTCCGAGGCGGGCGTAGACCTCCTGCGCGCGCGTGTTCCGCGCGTCGACGTACAACCGGATGCCCGCCGCGCCGGCGCGCTCGGCCTCGGCGCGCACGTGTGCGTAGAGGCGCCCGTACAACCCGCGGCCCCGCGCCGCTTCGGGCACGAACACGGACTGGATCCACCACACGGTCTTGTTGCGCCAGTCGCTCCACTCGAACGTGATCATGAGCTGCGCGACGACGGCGCCCTCCTCTTCGATCACGTAGTACCGCCCTGGCTGTTCCCCGCGGAGCACGGCCGCGACCCCGGCGCGGAGCGTATCGACGTCGAGCGCGAGGTCCTCCGTCTCGAGCGCCATGAGGCGGTTGCCCTCCACGAGCGCGTCCAGATCGTCGATCGTCCCCTCTCGGATCATCACGGTCGTCATAGCAGAACGACGCGCGCGCGTCGTAGGCTCGGGGGCGTGTCCGAACCGACGCTCTTCGAACGCCTCGGCGGCGAGTGGGCCCTGCGCCCGATCATTCAGGAGTTCGTGCATCGCATGACGACCGACATGATGATCGGCTTCTTCTTCCGCGGCGTGGATCCGAAGCGCCTCGAAGAGATGGAGTACCTCTTCACCGCGAAGTTCCTCGGCGCCGACGTCGCGTACACGGGCAAGGCGATCCGCGACGCCCACGCGAAGCACCCGATCATGGGTGGGCAGTTCGATCGACGCCGCAACATCCTCGCGGAGACGATCGACCGTCACGGCGTCGCGCCAGATATCAAAGCGGCGTGGCTCGAGCACGTGGACCGCCTCCGCCCGCAGGTCACGCGCGACGCCGCGGGCGTCTGCATCAGCCCCGACGAGTCGCCCTGAACCGTTGCGCGTGCGACGTGGATCACGCAGTCGCGCGCACCGAATCCTCCGACCGTCCACTCACGTACGCCAGGCGCGGAGGTGGCGTGGTATGGGATCGGGTGATGCGCGCCGTGGCGATCGCTGCCCTCCTCGGAACGGTCGCGTGCGGCGGCGAGGCTCCGACCACCACGCTGCTCCAACCGCCGCGCACGGAGGCCGCGCGCGACGGTGGCGTCCCGCGCGACGGCGGTGGCGCCGAGAGCCCGCGCGACGGAGGCGAGCCCACGCCGCGGGACGGCGGCGCGCCAATCCCGGCCGACTTCGAGACATGGCTCGCCGATCAGGATCGCGTCACGCTCGAGGCGGTCATCCCGGTCGATCGGACGGAGACGCTCTACGTCCTGCGCTTCGCGCAACCGGAGGATCACTTCGTCTCGACGCAGACGTGGATCGATCAGCGACTCGTGCTCCGCTTCCGCGGCGCGGACCGACCGATGGTCCTCCACACCACCGGCTATCACCTCTTCGGTGATC
>JAUHYN010000068.1 GCA_030426505.1 bacterium
CAACGAATACCTCCCCGAGGTCACGCTCGAAGATTTGCGCGACCTCGAGGGCTACGACTTCCTGCTCTTCAACGTCGCGGCCGACTGGTGCGCGGAGTGCAAACTCGAGGCGCGGGAGTTCCCGCACCAGTACGAGACGTGGGCGCCGCGCGGCGGGCTGCTGATCAGCGTGGTCATCGAGGACACGAACGCCCGGCCCGCCACGAAGGAAGTGCTCGACAACTGGATCCGCTCGCAGCGCCCGACCTACACCACCCTCCACGACCCCAGCGCATTCGTGAACCGTGTGCTCGTACCGCCGACGCTCCCGCTCAACGTCGTCGTGGACCTCGAGACCATGAAGATCCGCCGCGCGCAGGTCGGCACCGACCCGGCCATCTTCGATTACTTCGAGTCACTCCTCGAACGATGATAGGGAACGCCTCACACATGCGAAGGTTGATGATGGCGCTGCTGCTGACCGCGGCGTGCGCGCAGAGCCAGAAGGCCTCCGAGCCGGCGAAGACCACCGACAGCAAGTCGTCGCCCGCCACGAAGAGCACCGCGGCCAAGCTGCCCGACTTCACGCTCGAGACGATCGACGGGAGCCAGTTCACGTTGTCGGACCACGTCGGTCGCGACGTGATCGTGATGAGCTTCTGGGCGACGTGGTGTGGCCCGTGCAAAGTCGAGCTCCCGCACCTCGACGCGCTCTACAACGAGGAGAAAGAGAACGGCCTCGTGATCGTCGCGCTCGCGATGGACGAGCCGACCACCGTCGCCGAGGTCGCGCCCACCGCGCAGCGGCTCGGGCTCACGATGCCCGTCGCGCTCGACACCAACCAGCGCGCGGTCGCGCTCTACAACCGCTCGCGCAGCGCGCCGATGACCGTCGTGATCGACAAGCAGGGGCGCATCGTCCACCAGGCCGCCGGCTACAACCCCGGTGACGAGGTGAAGCTCGCGCAGGCAGTCCGCACGCTCCTCGCGCAATGAAGCGGATCTTGTTCGGCGCCGCGTTGGCGCTGCTCGCTCGGCCCGCGTGGGCGGAGGTCGGGACGTCCTCGACCGCGACGACGAGCGCGACTTCGTTCTTCACCACGAGCGAGACCCCGGTCGCGTTCGAGGAGCCGTCGCCGTGGCGGTACGGCTTCCTGCTGCTGTCGACGGCGCGCTACCAGTTCGACAACGGCGACCGCACGCAGCTGACGGCGATCAACCCGATCACCGGCGTCGAGGAGCTCGACACCCGCTACGACCCGACCGGCGAAGACTTCTACGACCTCGTCACGACGATCGGCGGCGAGGTCGGCTACGGGCCGATGCAGCTCGCGATGCGCTTCGACACGGCGCTGTTCTTCCACGAGCCGATCGCGCACCCGGACGCCGTGCCGCGCATCTCGGAGAACCTCGAGCAGCGCTACAACAACGTCTACAACCTCGACTACATCTCGGGGTCGTACGCGGACCGGAACGTCGACCTCACGCTTGGCGACTTCTACGTCACGCTCGGGCGCGGGTTGTTGTTGGCGATCCGCAAGGTCGGTGACGTCGGCGTCGACAACAAGCTGCGCGGCGCGAACGGCAAGGTGCGGCTCGGCGATCTGACCCTCAACGCGTTCGGCGGGTTCGTGAACCTCAAGAACTTCGAGCAGGGCCAAGGCTTCAACTACGACAACGGCAACGACCTGATCGTCGGCGGGCGCGCGGAGTACGGGTTCGGCAAGTACCTCAAGCTCGGCGGGCACGGCGTCCTGATGCGCAACCAAGAGGATCGCCCGCGCCAGGCGGAGATCCGCGGCGTGGGCGCGACGGTCGAGCTCCCGCGCCCGGTCGAGTGGGCGAAGCTGTACGCGGAGGTCGCGTTCATGGAGCGCGACCTCTCGGAGCCGGGCGATCCGGTCGCGACGGACGACACGTTCGCCGCGTACATGTCCGCGAACGTGTTCGCGGGGCCGGTGACGGTGCTCTTCGAAGGCAAGCACTACGACAACCTCCCGCTCATCGTCCCGGACCTGGTCGCGCAGAGCACGAGCCCGACGATCAACGCCCGGCAGACCATCAACCTCTACATCGCGCAGCCCACCGCGGAGCGTCCGCAACTCATCTTGCTCACGAACCAGACGGTGACGGGCGGGCGCGTGCGCGTGGACTACCGCATCAACGCCGACGTCGTCCCGTTCATCGCGGCCGGGCGCTACCACGACGAGACTGCGGTGCGGCTCGGGTCGCTCGGGAGCGGCGCTACCGACGCCACCGCGGTGTACGGCGGCGGGACCTTCCGCTGGGAGGGCGGCACGGCGACGGGCAACGCGGGCTACCGCGGCCAGTTCGGCGGGCTCGACCGCGTCGACATCCACCTGCTCGCCGACGTCGAGCAGCACCTCTGGGACGACTACGCCGCGGAGCTGTACGTGAACGCGCTGAAGGCGACGCAGGACAACGAAGACTGGCTCGAGGGCCGCGTCGCGGCGTCGATCAAGGCGGGCCGCACCTGGGGCGCGACGCTCGCCTACGAGTTCTATACGCGCACGCCCGGGCTGTTCCGGCAGCACTACGTTTCGGTCGCCGGTAACTGGCAGTTCTCGGAGCGCGGGCTGCTGCGCGCGTTGGTCGGCGGCGAGCGCGCGGGGCTGAAGTGTACGGGCGGCGTGTGCCGGTTCTTCCCGGGCTTCGAGGGCGCGCGGATCGAGCTCGACCTCCGTTACTGATCGGGCTTCGGGCCAGCGGGAGTCGAGTCACCCCGCGGACGAACCGGTCGGGCAGGCGGCACAGAACGCTCCTCCGCGAGGGACTCGCCTTCGGATACGTCGCGGTCGGGCGGAGGTTACCGACAGTCGTCGAACGTCGCGACGCCGCGCGTGGGGTCCACGGTGAGGCCGAAGGCGGCGACGAGGTCGAGGCCGAAGAGGCCGTCGGCGACGCCTTGCGTGCAGTCGCCGCACACCGCGACGCGGGTGCCCGAGACCACGCGCCCTGCGAGCTGGACGGCGTCGACCACGCCGCTCTCCATCACCACGCGGCCGTTCGCGGTGCGCGCGACGATGCGACGGTCGGGGTCGCGCGGGAGGCGCATCAGATCCGCGAGCTCGGTCGTCACGACCGTCATCGTCGCGCCGGTGTCGAAGACGAGGCGCGCGTCCACGCCGCCGAACGTCACGTCGATGCCGAGCGCGCGGCTGTGGGTGAGGCGAACGAGCGGGTAGTCGCACGGGCCGAGCGGCTCGGCGGGCGGCTCGGGGTCGCTGGCCTCGGCGAGCGGCGCGTCGTCGCGGGGCGGGGGTGGCTCGAGCGGTGGGGGCGCGGCGTAGGTGCCGGCGTCGAGGAGGCCGCGGTCGGCGATGGCGCGGGGGTCGAAGGCGTCGTGCTCGGGGTCGTCGATCGCGTGGGGGGCGGTCGGGTCGCCCATCGCGCCGCCGGGGCGATCGTCCACGGCGTCGGTCGCGCCGGAGTTTCGTGCGTTCGCGGAGCTGTGATCGTCGGTCGCGCCGCGGCGCGCGTCGCTGGCTCCACTCCGGCTTCGGTCGTCCGAGGCGCTCTCGCTCGTGCTGCGACCTCGCTCGGCCGCTCCCGTGCCATCGTCGCCGCGTGGGCGCTCCGCGCCGTCGCCCGCGCGCCGCGCGTCGGCGAGGTCGCCCGGGTTCTCGACCGCGGCGCCCTCGAGCTGCGCGAGCGCGGTGTCGAGCATCGGCGCGGTGGCGCCGCGGCGGCGGGCTTCGGCGAGGAGCGGCTTGGCCTCGGCGTCGCGGCCCTGGCCGAAGAGGAGGAAGCCGAGGCGCGCGTACGTGTCGGCGCGTTCGCGGTCGAGGCGGAGCGCGGTGCGGTAGGCGTGTTCGGCGGCGGCGAGCTCGTCGAGTTGGCTCTGTGCGTCGCCGAGCGCGATCCACGCGTCGGGATCGCGCGGCGTCGAGTGCACGGCGGCGTACGCGTCGTCGTAGGTCGGCGGCGCCTCGGGGAGCGGGCGCAGGAAGTAGCCGCCCGCGGCCGCGAGCGCGACCAACGCGAGGACCGCGGCGATGGCGAGGACCTTACGCACTCGAGACGGGTTCGCGCGTGCGGCTCCCGGCGAGGATTCGGCGCACGGCGAGGAGCACGACCACGACCGCGAGCGTGGCGAGCACGAGGTCGACCGACAAGAGCAGCCACTCCTGCTCGTCGTAGTGTTTGCCGACGAGCTGTTCGAGCGATGCGATCGTGGTGACGACCATGAACGCCGCGGGCAGCGCGGTGAAGAGGTAGCGGCGCTTGTGCGCCATGAGCCACGCGGTCGCGGTGACGAGCGTGAGCGCGGCGAGCAGCTGGTTCGCCGTCCCGAACACGGGCCACACGCTCTTCCAGTCGCCGTCGAGCACGAGCAAAATGATCATCCCGAGGGGGATCGCGGTGTTCAAGACCCGGTTCTTCAGCGCGGGCGGCGGGGCGCCCTTGAAGAGCACGTTCCACAGCTCCTCGAAGAGGTGGCGCGACAACCGCACGATGGTGTCCGTGGTCGTCACGAGGAAGCCCTCGAGGAGCAAGATCCCGAACAGCGTCCCGTAGACCGGCGCGAGGCCGAAGCCCTTGTCGAGGGTCCCGCCGATCGCCGCCGCGAACGCGAGCGCGGCGTTGCCCTTGCCGAGGTGGCCGTGTTCGTCGACCGGCCAGACGATCTCCTGGTAGCCGGTGCTGCCGAGGCCGGCGAGGATCACGAGCGTCACGCAGATCCCGAGGAGCGCTTCGCCGAGCATGCCGCCGTAGCCGATCGGCAGGATGTGGCGCTCGTCCGCGACCTGCTTCGCGGTGGTGCCGCTCGCGACGAGCGCGTGCGCGCCGGAGATCGATCCGCACGCGACGGTCACGAACAGCACCGGCCAGATCGATCCGAGCGCCGCGGTGGCGGCGGAGTCGGCGGGCGCGAACGCGGGCGCGTCGATCGTGACGCCGCCGATCCCGCACGCGATCACGCCGACGACCATCGCGAGGATCCCGAGGTAGAGGAACTGCACGTTGGTGAAGTCGCGCGGCTGGATGACGAGCCACACCGGGATGAAGCCCGCGACGAGGCAGTACGCGGCGACGACCCACACCCAGACGTTCGGGTCGACGGAGAGCGGCACCGTGAGCCCGACGACGACGGACACCACGCAGATCACCGCCGAGACGAGCAGCGCGACCTTCAGCGAAGTGCCGCGCCGGTAGATCAGCCACCCGAGCGCGGGCGCGGCCGCGGTCATCACCACGACCGAAGTGCTCGCGACGCCGCCGATCACGCCGTGCTCGACGCCGTCCTTGGTGACGGTGGCGAGGAGCGTCTGGCCGGGCTCGAGGCCGAGCGCGGTGAGCGGATAGGTGGACGTGAGTGCGACGGCGACGAGGTCGAGGAACGCCGCGCCAACGAGCACCGAGAGGATCACCGCGAAGACGAGGAACAGGAGGTAGCCGGTCGTGCCCATCACGCCGCGCGTGACTTCGGCGATCGACTGTCCGCCCGCGCGCACGCTGAGGAACAGCGCGGTCATGTCGTGCATCGCGCCGATGAACACGACGCCGAGGAGGATCCACGTCCACGTCGGCACGTAGCCGTACGCGAGCGCGATGGTCGGGCCCACGATCGGACCGGCGGCGGCGATCGAGGCGTAGTGGTGACCGAACAAGACGAACGGGCGCGCGGGGACGAAGTCGACGCCGTCGTTCTTCTCGACCGCCGGGGTCGCCTTCGCGGGATCGACGCCGAGCCACTGCGCGACACGTCGGCCGTACAAGAAGTAGCCCAGACCGAGCGCGACGATCGCGAAGACCATCGGGAGCGCGACGTTCACGACGCGCACGCTAGACGGATCGGCGGAGGCGACACAACGTCGCCGATGACATGATGCGTCGAAAGATTCTGCCGGGTGACTTGGAGAGAACCGCGGGCCCGACGACGTACGGCCCGTCATGTCACGCGCTCCGCTCCCCGTCCTCCTCACGCTGCTCACCACGCTCTGGTCGCCCACGGCGTCGGCGATCTCCGTCGCCGCCGAAGAGGCGAAGGACGCTCGTCCGTGAGCTGAAGACGCCGACCGCCACGGTCGGCAGGCAGCTCACCCCCGCCGAGGTGGAGGCGCAGAAGGCGAAGGAGAAGCGCGCCGAAGCGGCGGTGACGGCGTTGGCCGAGGAGGCCGAGGAGAACGCCTTCACGGCGGCGCAGCTCGAGTCGGGGAAGTTGATCGAGCGCGGCGTCACCGGCGGCGTCGCGTTGCTCGCCACGACGCCGATCGGGCGCAGCCTCGACAACGACCGCGGCTTCATCGAGTCGGGGACCGCGATCGTCCCGGCCGCGTACGTGATGTTGCTGCCGTACTACTGGATGAGCGGCGGGCCGGAGCAAGGGAAGTACTGCGCGTCGAAGTTCACGACCGACGCGGTCGCCGCGCAGCGGGCCGCGGACGAGCAGGGGCGCGCGCGATCGATGTTTCATCGTCGACCAGCTGGTGAACGCATACATCATCGACAAGAAGCCGAACTCGATCGGCCCGACGGTGAAGCGCGTGTTGAAGACGTACGAGCTCGACGAGGTCGTCTTCAACGAACACGTCGCCGCGCTGAAGCTCGCGGCGAGCGACGACGAGACCGAGAAGCGCCGCGGCGAGCGCCACCTCGCGAACTGGATCTCGCACGAGGTCTTCGCGTGGCAGGTCGGCCAACAGGCGAGCTGCTGGAAGTACACGCTCGGGCTCTGGGCGACGATCCCGCCCTTCCCCACGTACGACGTGTCGCTGAGGTGGAACGACGGCGGGCAGGTCGCGGTCTCCGACCGCACCGTGAAGCAGTGGATCTCGTTCGGGCTCGGGTGGGCGCCGTCGGCGTACGTCTCGGTCCTCGGCGGCCTCTCGTACAACACGCTGCGGATCGAGGACGCGACAGGCAATGACGATCCGAACCTCCAGCGCTCCGCGCGGTTCTGGTCGTGGACGCTCGCCGTCGCAGTCAACGCCGACATCGTCACGGCGCTCGCGAAGAATTGAGTCTGCGCGTCACACCGCGGGGACGGAAGGGTTCGTGCCGTCGGCGCGGAGGCGGTGATCGTACGTCGCGACGAGATCGCGGCGGCTCACGGTGCCGATCAATTTCGTCTTGTCGTCCTCGGCGACGACGACCAGCTCCTCACGTCGGCTCGCGACGATGATGTGCATCGCGTCGAGGAGTGACTGGCTCGGCGTGAGGACGGGGAGGCGCGGGTGCATCAGGTCGCGCGCGCAGAGGAGGCCGCCGAGGTCCTCCATCGAGATGGCGATGCGGAGCTCTTCATCGTCGATGACGCCGAGCAAGCGGCCGTCGCCATCGACCACCGGGAAGACCGAGTGGTGCGAGCCCGCGAAGCACTCCACGATCTCGGGGAGCGTCGCGTTCGCGCGGACGACGGCGGGGGCTTCGTGTTCGGCGTCGTCGAGGACGTCGCGCACGGTGAGTCGGTCGAGGACCGTACTCATCATCTCCGAGAGGTGGACGGGTGAGTTGGTGCGCTGATCGATCTGACTGACGTAGAGCGTGGAGCGACGCACGAGCAGGAATGCGATCACGCAGACCCACATCGACGGGACGAGGAGGTCGTAGTTCCCGGTCATCTCGCTGACCATGATGATCGTGGAGATCGGCGTGTTGGCGGCGCCCGAAAAGAAGCCGGCCATCCCCACGATCACGAAGGCGCCGGTCGGCGCGCTCATCTCCGGGAGGTACGCGTTGAAGAACGTGCCGACGATGCAGCCGAGCAATCCGCCGATCACGATCGCGGGGCCGAACACACCGCCCGACTGTCCGGAGCCGACGGTGAACGACGTGGCGACGATCTTCACGATCACCACGCCCACGAGGAAGCCGACTTCGGGGCGCCCGCTGATCGCCTCCTGCACGAGGTGGTAACCGGCGCCGGGGGTCTCGGGGAGGACGAACGCGAACGTGCCGACGACCGCGCCGCCGATCACCGGCTTGGCGAGGGGCGGGACCTTCAGCTTCTGGAAGAACGCGCGCGTCTGGTAGAACGCGACGACGTACAGCTTCGAGCCCGCCGCGACGACCAGCGCGAGCGCGAAGTACGGGAGCAGCTCCGCGGGGCCGCCGAACACGAACGGCGGCGTGTCGAAGAGGCGCACCGAGCCGTACTGCAGCGTGAAGACGCTGTAGCCGACGATCGAGGAGATCATCGCGGGGACGATCACTTCGAACTCGAGGTCCATCTCCTTGTAGAGGACCTCGGCGGAGAAGAGCGCGCCGGCGAGTGGTGCGCGGAAGATGGCGCCGATGCCCGCGCCGGCGATCATCAACAGGCGCCGCTCGTGGACGCTGAGTTGGAGTCGCGTCGCCATGACGGACCCGAAGCCCGCGCCGATCTGAGCGATCGGGCCCTCGCGACCGGCGGAGCCTCCGAAGCCGAGCGTGATCGCGGAGGCGAGCATCTTCACGACGGGGACGCGCCACGGGATGAGGCCGCGGCGGTGGTGGTAGGCGTCGATGGCGGCGTCGGTGCCGTGGCCCTCCGCGGTCGGCGCGAAGCGGACGACGAGCGCGCCGCCGATCAGGCCGCCGAGGATCGGGAGCACCGCGAGGATCTCGGGGCGCTGCACGGCGTGTTCGCCGGGTTCGTAGCCGGCGAGGCGGAAGAGGAGGACGTGCTTGAGCAGCTCGGTGACCCACTCGAACGCGATCGCGCCGATCCCGGAGACGACGCCGACGATCGCGCAGAGCACGAGCAGCCGACCGACGCGCTGCGCGCGCTCGACGGGGATCAGGTGCGGGGCGATGGTCTGGATTTTCACCGCGCGCCCGGGATAACGCCGCGGGTCCTCGCAGTCGACAAAGAGTTCAGGCGCTCAGCAGCGTGACGTACGGGGCGATCGGAAACGACGGGCGGAGGACGCCGCGCTTCACGCCCACCATCGACCGCGTCATCGCGTCTCGGACCCAGGGGACGCGGGCCGCGATCGGCATCCCGAGGTCTCTCAGGGTTCCGAGCGTGTCGTGGCCGGACTGGAAGAACGGCGTCAGCCAGCGCGACGCGAACTGGTAGTACGCGAGATGTGCGCGGCGCCTGGAGGCGTAGCGCCGCAGCGATGGCTCGAGCGCGTCGCCCTCCGCCAGGGTGTCGGCGAGGGTCATCGCGTCGACGAGCGCGAGGTTCGTGCCCTGCCCGAGCTGGGGGCTCGTGGCGTGCGCGGCGTCGCCGATGAACAGGACGCCCCCCGCGTGCCACGGGTGCATGACGACGTCGTAGTAGCGCGAGAAGAGGAGGTCGTCCGGGCCGCGGAGCTGTTCGAGGAGCGGCGCGCACCGCGGGTCTTCCGCGAGGACGTGCTCTCGCCAGTCTTCGTAGCCGTCGCGCCAGGCGTCGACGCCGTCGCACGCGACGCTCCAGAACAGGCTCACCACGTGGCCGCGTTCGCCGGGCGCGAGGCCGGTCGGGAGGAAGCCGAGGAGCTGGCGCGTGCCGCGGACGACCTGGAACAGCGTGCGGCCGTAGAGCCGCGACGGATCGTCGGCGACGAACCACAGCGCACCCCACGGGTACTCGCGCACGCGCGGCCGCGTGAGGTGGTGCAGGTTCGAGCGCGCGCCGTTCGCGGCGACGACGAGGTCGTGCCGGGCGATGTCCTCGCCGTCGGCGACGAGGATCGTGCGGTCGCGCTCTCGCCGCGCGGTCTCGATCGTACAGCCGGTGCGGACGGTGATCCGCTCGGACTGCACGGCGCCGTAGAGGATCTCGAACAGCGCGCCGCGGTGCATCCCGAGCCCGAACAACCCGGGCGCTACGTCGGCGTAGCGGAGGTCGAGGAGCGTCCCGGCGGTGCCGCGGCGGACGAGGAGGTGATCGATCGGCGCGCCGCGCGCGAGCGCTCCCGCGAGGAGGCCGAGGCGATCGAGGACGAACAGGCCGGTCGGCTGCACGACGATCCCCGCGCCGACCGCGCTCGGTTCGGCGACGGCTTCGTAGACCGTGACGTCGTGTCCGGCGCGCGCGAGGAACAGCGCGGCGGCGCTCCCCGCGAAGCCGCACCCGACGATCCCGACGTCCATCGCGCCGCGGAGTTCAGCACGACCCGGGGATCGAGTCAGGGCCCCTGGCAGCGGGGGCCGTCGGGTGTGGCGCGGCACGCCTCGCCCGAGCAGCACAGATCGCCCCAGCCCACGCGATTGCACGCGGCGCCCGGGCCGCGGCAGACGGTGACGCGCTGGATGTCGCTCGAGATCAGCCCGATCGCGTCTTCGACGACCACGCGGACTTCGGGCGACCCGGGGCTGTCGTAGGCGTGCGTGACGGACTCGCCGGTCGCGTCGCTGCCGTCGCCGAGGTCCCAGGTGTAGCCGACGATCGCGCCGTTGTCGCTCATCGCGTTCGCGCGGAGGGTGATCGACTCGCCGGGGACCAACTCGATCGTGGGGCCCGGCGAGATCTCGACCGTGGGGAGCGGGAGCTGGCTCATGTCGAAGACGCAGTATTCGTCGTCCTCGCAGACCCACAGATCCGGGCAGCCGGCGTCGCAAGGTAGCTTGCATCGCCCCGCGGTCCCGCCGGGGACACACGCCCAGCCGTCGCGGCACTCGTCGCTGTCGAGCGGGTCTTCGTTCACGCAGGAGAAGGTGATGTCCTCGATGCGGCAGCTACACAGGCTCCCGCTGCACGTCCCCGCGCGGCAACGCTCGCTGTCGCAGTCGTCGTCGTTGGCGCAAGTGTCGCCGTCGTTCGGGCCGTCGGTGACGAAGCAGCCGGCGAGCAGGAGCGTGGCGAGGAGCGCGAACCGCATCGAGCGCCGATGTTAGGGGGTCATCGGCGTACGCGGGAACGGCGCGCGAGTGGGTGTGCGCCGTCGCGCGCAGGGGATGCGGTGCGGCGCGATCGGATCGCGCGCACCGCGGCGTTCGTCTCGGGGTGGCGTCTCGGGACGAGAGGTCGCGCTCAAGGCGCGGGCGGGATCGTCTCCTGGAGGTCGTCCGTGCATTCGTACCGCGCGTCGAATTGCGACTGGTCGAAGTCCGGGTCGAGGCCCTGCGGGGGCAGGACGAGCTGCGTTCCGTTGATGGAGATCTCTCCGGAGATGGTGTTCGTCTCACCGGGCGCACCGACCCATGAGCCGTTGAACGCCGAGAGCGACGCCCCGTCGATCTGCACGTTGAACGTCTTGCCCTCGTAGAGGATCGTGATGGGCGCCGGGCCCATCACCACGTTCGACATCCGCGCGACGCGGGTGGGGACGTCGTAGCCATTGTCGCCGTTGCGCCCGGTGATCGGTTCGACCGTCGCGGACATGGTGCCCGAGTGGATCGTGATGCCGCGGCTGGGCGTGGCCTCGCCCGGCGCGAGGTCGTAGGCCTCGAACTCGTCGAACACCAGCGCGTCGTGCTCCACGACGACCGAGTTGTGTGAGTTCGGCACGATCGAGTCGAAGTCGAAGAAGAGGATGCTGATCTCCTCGCGGATGCCGCGCACCGTGCGCCGCCCCGTGTGCGAGAAGCGACCGCCGGGCTGGCTCTTGTAGCCGAGGCAGTCCTCCTCCTCGTCCATGTCCTCGGGCGCGCAGTTGTCGAGCTCCCACTCCATCAGCCCCATCTGGCCCGGGTTCCCCTCGACGCGGTCGGGATCCATCATCACGCCGAGCTTGCTGTAGCCGCAGTCGCTGTCGGAGTTGACGATGCCCGTCGCGGAGCCGAGCGCGGAGATCAACAAGCGCGCGGCGCCCTCGCCGAGCGGCTTCATCATGTTGCAGTCCTCCTCCTTCGAAGGGAGCTGCAGGTTGGGCTCACACGCGAACGAGGCGACGAAGCGCGCCGCGTCGAACTCGGGGTCGAGGCCGAGGCCGGGGTTGATCGGGATCTGCACCGTCTCGCCGTCCACGACGATCGAGCCCTCGATCCAGTTCTCCACGCTGTCGCGCGTCCCGTTGACGGCGTCGATGCGCGACGACGGCACGTCGATGTCGAACTGACGCCCCTCCGAGGTGATCTGCATGCGCGCGTTCGAGTACGTCATGCCCTCGAACTTCACGACCGGGGTCGGGATGGAGCAGGCGCCCGTCACGGTGTCGATCGCGAGGCGCGGTTTCAGCGTTCCACTCAAGCGACCGCTGTAGATCAACAGCGCGTTGTCGCCGGGCTCCGTCCACACGCGGAAGTCCGAGAACTCGACGTCGAGGCTGATCTCGGCCGGGTCGCGCGAAGTGGGGACGATCGGCTCGACGGGATCGCCGGAGACGTAGCCGCGGATCGTCTTCGTCCCGGTCACACGGATCGTGCCCTCGACCAGCGTCTTCTTCCCGTTGCAGTCCTCGTCCGCGACGTACATCGCGGGGAGCGTCAACTCGCACGGCTCGGCGATCGTGAGCACCGCCATCCCGCCCGGGTCGCCGAGCGTGCCCGTGATCTCGGGGTTCAGCATCACCGCGTCGCTCGAGAAGCCGCACGTGGTGTCGGACTCCATGAGGTTCGTGACCTGCCCGAGCGTCATCGCCGTGAGCTGCGCGGCGCCCTGCGCGAGCGGCCGCACGAAGTGGCACTCGAACGGGTACTGCATGTCGACCGTGCCGCACATCCACGTCGACGCGAACGCCGCCGGGTCGTACTCGGGATCGAGGCCATCGTCCGCCGGGTTGGTCGGGAGCGAGAACGTCTCGCCGTCGAGGCTGATGGTGCCGTCGAGGACGTTCTCGTCGGAGTCCCACTTGCCGTTCACGGCCATGAGGTTCGACGCCTCGATCGTCGTCTCGAACCGGCCCTGCTCCGCCTTCACGATCACCGGCGTGGGCTCGAGGTATCGGATGTCGTTCATGCGCGCGATGGGCGTCTCGAAGCCGCACGCGGTGAGCGCGGTGTCCATCGCGGTGCGCGGCTGCACGCGCGCGGACATTGCGCCGGACTTCTGCGTGAGGCCCGTGCCGGACTCGCCCACCGCGAAGTCGTAGAACTCGATGCGCTCAAAGACGAACTCCACGGGGTGGTCGTCCATCGGCACGACCGGCTGCTCGAGGTTGCCGGTGAGTCGACCGTGCATCGTCTTCTCGGCGGTCACGATGATCTTGCCGCTCACCACGGTCTCGGCGCCGGAGCAGCTCGACTTCAGGACCGTGTTCGGCGGGAACTCGATCGCGCAGTTGTCCACGCGGAACTTCGCGACACCGAGCTGACCGACGCCGCCTTCGAGGATCTGGATCGCGGAGAGCACCGGCTCCGACGAGAAGCCGCAGTCGGTGTTCTTCTCGGTGATGTAGTTGATCGCGCCCATGTTGCGGATCGTGAGGCGCGACGCGCCCTGCGCGAGCACGGGGCCGAGGTCGCCGCACTCGTGCGAGACGGGCAACGCGAGGTCCTCCTCACACGCGTAGCCCTCGAGGAACGCGGACGCGTTGTAGTCGGGGTTGAGGCCGTCGCCGTCGTTGCCGACGTCCTGCTCGGAGCCCCACACGGTGATCTTGCCCGAGAGGTGGTTCTCCTTGTCGCCGTGGACGCCGTTCACCGCGTAGAGGTTCGACGCCTGCACCGGCACCTCGAAGCTGCGGCCCTCGGCGACGACGTGGACGAGCGCCTTGTCGTACTTCACTTCGGAGATCTCGATGTTGGGGGTGGGGATCATGCAGATGCCCTGGCTCGCGCTCGCGGCGAGGCGCGGCTTCGCGATCGCGGAGATCGAGCCGAGCTTCCATGTCATCTTGTTGTCGCCCGCGGAGTCCTCGACGGCGAAGTCGTCGAACTGCACGCGGTCGAGCGAGACGGTGACGGCGTCCGGCCCGAGCGGGACGACGGGCTGATCGACGTCGCCGGTGACCGTGCCGCAGATCGTCCGCGTCGCGTCGACGACCACGCGCCCGGTCGTCACGGTGGCGGTCTGGTCGCAGCTGTACGCGACCTCGCCCGCGGCGCCGAGGTCGAGGTCACACGCTTCGATCTTCCAGCTCGCGCAACCCTGCTTGCCGGGCTCCGCGTCGACCGTGAAGTTCGGCTTCACGTCGGGCGCCTCGAACCCGCACGCGGTGTCGGCGTTGATCAGCTCGACCACCGCGCCCACGTTGCGCATCGTCAGGCGCGCCACGCCGTTGCCGACCTGGCCGGGGGCACACTTCTCCAGACAGGCCGAGCAGGTCAGGGCGAGGGCGGCGGTGATCCAAGGGGTGGCGCGCATAGCCCGAAGGCGTAGCGACGTTCGTGCCAGCAGCTAGGTCGCGAGATGAGGCGCCGTACCGGCGGAGTCGACCGCGAGTCGAGGGGCGTGATCCTCGACCCGCGGGCGGGGTGTGGCGGGGGGCCCTCAGGGGCCCGGGCGTGTGTGTACACTCCTTCGCGTGTGCTCGATCTTGGCGCTCGCCCTCGTCGCGACCGCGACCTCGGCGCCGTTCGCCGGATTCGGCGTGACCGAGACTGCGACGACGACCGGGCCGCGACTCGTCGTCACCCGGGTGGTGCCCGGCCCGAGTGCCAAAGCCGGACTGCGGGTCGGTGACGTCGTCGTTCGGCTCGACGAGATCTTGCACCCGACCCGCGCCGAACTCGAGCGTCGGCTCCGTGCGCGGCGCGCCGGACAAACCGTGTTGCTCACCGTCGAGCGCGAGGACGACATCTTGGACCTCTCGATCAAGTTGCAGGCTCGGCACTCGAAGCCGATCGCCGCCGCACCTCCGGATCCGCCACCTGTCGCCGCGGTGACCAAGGCGCCTCTCTCCACGGGACCTACCAAGGACCAGGAGCTCGCGCTCGCGTTGTCGTGGGGCGCGACCTTCGTCCCGGTGTTGGCCAGGATCGTGGCGATCCTCCTGACGGACGACGTCGGAGACGCGGTGGG
>JAUHYN010001179.1 GCA_030426505.1 bacterium
CGGGCTGATCGTCGTCCTCGGCGCGGGCGTCCTCGCGGCGATGTTGTTCACGCCCGAAGAGCCCGAAGAGGAGCCCGTCGTGATCGCGGCGACGGAGGATCCGATCAAGGTCGACCCCGTTACGATCGGCGCGGCGGCCCCCGCGCCCGAGCCCGCGAGCCTCCGCCTCTCCGTGGTGCCGCAGGTCCGCATCGACATCGAGATCGACGGCAAGAAGATCCAGAACAACGTTGTCACGCCGGTCGAGATCCACGACCTCGTGCCCGGGCAGATCTACCGGATCCGCGTCTCGTCCGACGGCTACCACTCGGAGACCATGTCGCGGACGTTCGCGCCGGGCACCAAGACCCAGCTCGAGGTCGCGCTCCGCGCGGCGACCGGGACCATCGTGCTCACCGGCGCGAACGGCCGCGTCCGCGCGAGCCAGGGCGACGTGAAGGGCGACACGATCGAGAACCTCCGCCTCGACAGCAAGGTGGAGATCCGCGTCGACCGCTCGGGGGCGCGCCCCTGGACGAAGACCGTCCACGTGAAGGACACGCGCCCGATCGAGCTCGACGTCCCGGCGCCGAAGGTGCTCCCGAAGGGCACGCTCGTGATCAACACGCGCCCGCACTCGACCGTCTACATCGACGGCCGAAAGCACGGGAAGACGCCGCTCGTGACGAAGGTGCGCCCGGGGCGTCACCGCATCATGTTGAAGAGCCCGAGCGGGAAGAAAAAGAGCTTCACGCGGTCCGTGGGCCCCGGGAAGAAGACCACGTTCACGTTCCGCTGGCCGAACGAGTAGGCGCGCGTCAGCCGGGTGGCAGCTCAGGGCCGCGGGTTCATCACGATCTCGACCGTCTGATTCGTGCTCGCGTCGATCGGGCTGTCCGCGCAGCCGGCCGCGATGCCTTCGTCCGGCGGCGTGTCGAGGGTCGGCAGCGCGTACACGCGGAACGTGAGCTCGTCGTACGACTCGAGGTTCACCGGCGCCGCGACGACGTCGTTGCGGTTCGGATATTCGATCTTCGCCTCGGTCTGCAGGAGCATCGTCTGCGTCGTCGTGAAGAGGTCGTCGCAGCCGCTCCCGTCCATCGGGACCTGGCGCACGAAGATGTGCAGGCCGCGCGTCCTGAGCTCAGAGTCCGCGTCCGCGAAGGAGACGTCCAGCTCGACCTGACCGATGTTGCCGCAAGCGAAGGAAGAAGAGAGGAGGAACAGCCCGAAGATTCGCTTCAACATGCCCACTCGGGCGTATCCCGAAGGCGGTGGGCGGTCAACTTCGCTTGAAGAGCTTGGAGAGGGTGCTGCGCTCCTTGTTGTCACCGTCCTTCTCGCGACGGAGCTTGAGGAGGCGCAGCTCGCGGACGGCGTCGGTGTGCTTCGGGTCCGCCCGTACCGCTTCCTTGAAGTGGTGCGCGGCCTCGCTCGGCTTGTCCTGTACCTTCAGGATCTGCCCGAGGTAGTAGTGGATGTTCGCGTCCTTCGGGTTGGTCTTCAGCGCCTCGAGCATCAGCGGGTAGGCCTTCTTCAGCGCCTCCGCGCGGTCGAACTTCGGGTCCGCGAACATCGACCAGCCGAAGAACGCCTTGTACGAGCCGTTCGACTCGTCGGCCTCCATCGCGAACCGGAAGAACTCACGGGCCTTCTGGTACTCGCGCTTCTTCAGCATCACGACGCCCATCTGCGACTTCACCTCGGCCTCGCGGATCAGCTCCGCCTTCCGGGCGTCGCCCTTGATGCGATCGTCGGCGAGCAGCGCCACGTAGTTCGCGCGCGCCTCGTCGTTGGTGAGCGTCTGGTACGCGTCGTTCAGCGCCGCCGCGATCTCACGCGCCTTCTCCTTCGACGCGTCCGGCACGTCCGACGGGAAGGCGTCCGGGTGGTACTTCTTCGCGAGCGTCGTGAACAGCACGCGCAGCTCGGAGGGGCTCGTCTTGTCGGTCGCGCCGAGCAGGTCGAAGTGGCTCTTCGACTTCAGCGAAGCGTGCAGCTCGTCGACCTCTTTGACGATCGGGTGGTTCGGGTTCACGCGCGGCTTCGAGGCCTCGCGCGGTCGCGTCCGCGGCGCCGGGGTCGACGCGCGGGGCAGCGGCTCCGGCGTCGACACGCCCATCTGGCCCTTGAGCAGCGTGGCCTTGGGGATCGGGATGCCCTGTTTGGCGGGGCCGCGCTCGAGCGCGCCGAGGAGCTCGAGTCCGCGGAGGAAGCCGCGCACCACGCGCCGGTTCGACAGCGCGCGCTCGAGTTGATCCGGCTTCCGCGGCTTCGTGAGGTAGCCGAGGATCCGCCGCTCGTCGCGGGACGGCTCGTAGTCGCTCGGGAGCCGCTTCTCGTTGACCTGGATCGAGGACCCGAGGAGGTCGTTCGACAGCGCCTTCAGCTCGCCGTCCGCGGCGCTCGCCTGGAGCGCACCGAAGAACGACGGCCACGGATCGAGCTTCACGCCGATTTGACGGATACGCGCGTCTTCGCCCGGCGCCGCCTGGAAGCGCGTGCCCTCGAGCTTCATGAGCTCGCGCATCCGCAGCTCCGTCTGCTTCTGGACGAGGCGCTTCACGTCGTCGGCGGACACGCCCGCGTTCGCGACGAGGAGCGTCCCGAGCAACGCGCCGCCTTCGCCGAGCCGCTGTTGCTCTGCGAGCGCCGCGTCGATCCCCGCTTGCGAGCAGCGGCTCTCCGCGAGGAGGAGCTGCCCGAGGAAGTGCCTCTGAAAGCCCGCGCCGCCCGCGTGGACCGGCGCGCCGTTCTTGAAGAACAACGTGCAGAGCCCGGTGTCGGCGTGGACGAGCACGCCGCCGGTGAAGCGCGTGCGCACGGCGCTGAAGAACAGATCCGAGAACCAGGTGCCGGGCGCGAAGGTGCCCTCGGTGGCGCT
>JAUHYN010001180.1 GCA_030426505.1 bacterium
CGCGAGCCGCGCATCAACGCCTCGGCCCCGTCTAGATCGCCCGCCACCCAGGCCGAAAGCGCCGGCCCCATGTCGGTGCCGCCCCAGACGCCCAGCCAGAGGAACCGCCAGACCTTCCAGAGGATGATGGCGAGCGTCGCGACCGACAGAAGGGCGATCAGCCACATCACCGGCCCACCCCGTGCGAGGGCGTCTGACACAAGCTCCGCTCCGGATGTCATTCCCGGTTCTCCCGAAACACTGCGCCGATCGCCATGAGCCGAAGGCTCGGCGCCGCCGGGCTCGGAACACGGGATCGGCCCGACCGTGATGTCACAGATGCCGCGCGATTGCACGGCGGCAGTCGCCATGCCCCGTCACCGGGAAACAATCCAGCCACATCGGCGCTTTCTGCCGCGCCGCGAGGCTGGCCGCCGCGATGATGGCCCGAGCCTCGGTCTTGACCGCGTGTAGACCGACCATCTCGTCGAGCACGTCGAGCGGGTTGCGCTCGCGCTTCTGCTCGATGCCCGCCGCGACATCCGCCGCGAGGATCTTCGATACGCAGCTCGGATCGTGACGAATGTACTCGGCGACCTCGGACAGACGCGCGGTGTGCGCCGTCTTGATCCGCCGCCAGGACTGCTGCGCGTCCAGGACCGTGCCGCCGTCGCTCGCTTCGCGCAGGGCCGCGTGCGCCTCCTGGCTCAGCTCGTAGCCTTCGTCGCGCGCGGTCTTCACCACCAGCTCCGCCATCTGCTCGCCGGTGAGTCCGCGCAGTTCGAACTCTCGACGCATCACGGTCGGCAGGGCCCCCTGCAGCGCGTCCAGCTGATCCTGCGATCCCGCGAGCATCAGCGGATTGAGCCCACCGAAGCGCTCGATGTGACGATCGAGGAGCGCGAAGCCCGGCGCATCGGGCCGGATGTTCCCGAGGTCCGAAACGTACAGGAGCGCCCCGCGCCCCGAGGACGCCTGCTCGTCCAGCATCTCTTGGAACTTCTTCGGATCGTCGAACGTCGCGGCGTCGATCGAGATCGTCGTCTCGGCGGAGCGCCACGGCGCGGCCTGAGGCGATCGCCGCCAGCGAAGGAGCCCTCCGATCTCGTCCGCGAGCATGTTCGTGGCGTCGCCGACCGGCCCGCTCACCGTCAGGATGTACGGCTGCGTGGCCAGCTCTTGTTTGGCCCGGACCGCGTTGAGCTGTTCGAGGCGATCCACTTCCTTGCGGGGGTCGGGTCGAACGTCGACCTCCACTTTTCCGCGCGAGGCGTTCTGGATCTCGTGGATGCGCTTGGCGTTGGGGCGCATCATCCGGAAGCGCTTGTCCAGCGCGGCGAAGGCCTTCGGGAACTGTCGGGCGCAGCGCTCCGGGTCGAGCATGTAGTACGAGAAGGTCTCCGCGAAGAACTCGTGCTGCACGTGGAAGTACGGGTCGAGCCGCTTGTACTCGGCCTCGCAGGCCTTCGCGAAGTCGCCTTCTTCGTGGAGGGCGTCCGCCATTCGAGGCGCTTCGAGGCGGTCGAACGCGTGTCCGATCTCGTGGAGGAGCGCTCCGGCGTCGATGCGAATCTCGCCGTTCTTCCAGTAGGACCGCACGGCGATGCGCGGCTTCTCACCGGGCGCGAGCCGATGGATGCCCTCGGCGTGGTCCGTCACCGTCGCCACGCCGCCGGCGTCGTTGACGATGCCCGCGAGATCCTTCTCGGAGTTCGTGATGCGGTGACGCGAGACGGCGATCGTGTAGCCGGCCTTCTCGAGCGCCTCGAGCATCGGCACGGTGAGCGCGTCCAGGAGCCCCTTCAGGACGGCCTCGTCCCGCGCGTCCGCGGGCGCCGCGACGCGCGCGAGGTTCGCGATGAGCCGCCCCTTGAGCGCGCGCTCTTTGGCGGTCCCGCCCTTGGGCTCGAAGGTCGCCGCCGCGTGCGTCTCGAAGGTCTCGCCGCCCGTGAGATCCGGGACGAGGCGCGCCGCCCAGTCCGCCCAGGTCTCGGGATCGAACGCGGCCGTGAAGGCCGGACACTCCGGTCCCATCTCGCGGTCGGCCTTCTTCCGGTTGAGCGCGGCGTTGAGCCGCTTCTTCGTCGCCGGCCACTGCGCGTCCATGGCCGCCCGGGCGTGGCCTTGGAAGTCGGGGTTCTCGGTCGGATCGAAGGTGTTCTGGATCTCGGCTTCGATCTCGCCTCGGATCTCGCCCACGAGCTCCGTCGTGCGCTCGGTGAACGCGGCGATCGCACGGCGGCGCTCCAGGTCGGCGTTCAGCTTCTTGACCGCCTCCGGATCGACGGACTGCTCGGCGCTCAGCGCCCTCGCGGCCTTCTCGCTCGGGAACTGCCAGACCTCGGCGGGCCCTTCGGCGTAGTTCAGGACCAGACGTCCGTCCTGCGTGCCCTGGAGCTCGGCGTCGCCCGAGCGGGCGTCGAACCGCGCGACGACACCTCGGCGGTCGCCGATCACCACCTGACCGGCCTCCGTGAGCAGCGCCCAGTGGGAGCGGCCGACCGTCGTGAGCGCGCGCGGCTCCCCTTCGGCGTCGACCTCTCCGAGGAGCTCGCCGGAGCGATTGTGGATCCGGACCTTGCCCGAGCCGTGCGCGGCGATGATCGAAGTCACCCCGGTCGCGAGCGCGACGACGTTCGCGTGCTTCCCTTTGGGCGGTGCGACGAGCTGCGAGAACTCGCGGTTCGCGTTCAGCGTGTGGATGGCGCCGTCCTCGGTCGCCACCACCGGCGCCGCATTCGCGAACACGGCGAGCGCCACACCCCCCTGCTCGAACGACTTGATCTCCGCGCCGTCGCTCGCGAGGTACTCGAGCCGCTCGGCGCCCAACGCATAGAGCTTGCCGCCCGCGGTGCCCGCGACGGCGACCGGCACGAAGTCCA
>JAUHYN010000069.1 GCA_030426505.1 bacterium
CTCAAGCTATTCAGGGCCCTCGCCTCCGCGGCTTGACGCTGGCGGCCCGGGCCGCCAGCGGTGGCTACTGCGTGGCTGCCCAGCGGCTATCCGATACACGCTCCTAGGCGCGCTGGAAGACCAGTCGACGTACCTCTGGGACGGCGCGAATTGGACCTCGGTGCCACCCCTCGGCGGACCCGGCCAGCGTGGAGTTCCAGCGATGACCTACGACGCCGCGCGACAGGAGGTCCTCCTCTTCGGTGGTCACTTCTCGGACACTCGACTCTGGCGATTCGGCGGCGGCGCGTGGTCCGTCGCCGCACCCGCCGCCAGCGGCCCCGGCGCGACCTACGGGGCTGCGATGGCGTACGACGCCGCGCGACAGGTCACCGTACTCTTCGGCGGTGGGTTCTCACCGTCGAACGAGATGTGGGAATGGGATGGCACCGCCTGGACGATGGTCACGCCCACCGGACCCGTCCCTCCTCCGCGCGCGGAGCATGGGTTGGTCTACGACGCCGCGCGAGCCCGTACGGTGTTGTTCGGCGGCTACGATGACTTCGCGAACCTCGCGACCGACACGTGGGTCTGGGACGGGATGTCGTGGACGGAGGTCACGGCGACCGAGACCGCACCGATCGGCGTCGACGGTCCGATCGTCTACGACGTCGCGCGGCAGGAGACCGTACTCATCGACAGCGACGAGACCTGGGTCTGGGACGGGGCGACGTGGACGCAGGTCGCCGGCGGGCCCGGGTTCTCGGTCATGCGCAGCGTCTACGACTCGAACCGCGATCGCGTCCTCGTGTTCGGCACGAGCGGAGGCGGTCTCCGCGTCGCCGAGTGGGACGGGAACACGTTGGTCGATCTCGGGCAGACGTCGCCCGCGCCCACGTGGAACGGGACGTCGATCGCCTACGACGCCGCGCGCGGACTCACCGTCCTGACGACGTTCGACGGCGAGACTTGGACCTGGAACGGAACCGCCTTCGCCGAAGTCACGCCCGCCGGGACGAACCCACCGGGCCGCCGCTCACCGGCGCTCGCGTACGATCCGCTCCGCCAGCGCGTCGTCATGCACGGCGGCCAGTCGATGACCGACACGTGGGAATGGGACGGCGCGGCCTGGACGCAGATCGTCACGACGAACAACCCGCCGAGCGGCAGCATGACCTTCGACCACGCCCAGCAACGCTTGCTGCTCTTCGCGGGCGGCATCCTCGTGTCACAGAACATGAACGGGCGACTCCGCGACGTACAGACGTGGGCGTTCGACGGTACGGAGTGGACCGAAGTCTCGGTGACCGGCCGAAACCCGAGGCCCCGCACCGTGCGTTCGATCGCGTTCGATCGCGTGCGCAGCCGCGTCGTCGTCCACGGCGGCGTCGACCCGCACGAGAACGATCCGATCGACGACACCTGGGAGATCGCGCTCCCGACCGATCCCCTCGTACAGCTGGCCGCGCTCCTCCCCGCGAACGTCCCGCCCGCATCGCTCGCAGACGCGCGGATCCGCGGCGCGTGCGGCGGACGCTTCGCGGGCAGCGGCCTCGCGAGCGACGGCGCAGCGCTCTACGTACGGACCGGCACCACGGCGACCGACCTCGCGACCAACACCACGGCCAGCCCCGCGGCCGGCGCGTTGCAGTTCGCGCCGTCGATCTCTCAGGCGGCGGCGTTCGCGCAGAGCGTGGTCGGGGCGGGGGGTGTCGCGCGCTTCGGCTGTCGGTCGAACCTCACCGGCGCGACGGGCGGCGACGGCGAAGTCGCCGTCGACTACCTCGAGGTTCGTTGGCGCTACTGAGCGGGCTTCTTGAACATGCGGTCCGGGACGAGGACCTCGTAGCCGAGCTCGGCGATCCGCTGGCGCAGCGACGCGAGCTTCGGCGTGACGTGCATGAACTCTTCCTTGTGGTCGGCGACGTTCGTCTTGAGGAACCCGCCGGGCCGGAGCGTGGCGTGGATCGCCTCGAACACTTCGTTCGGGTTGTAGACGTGCTCGAAGACCTGCTCGGCGATGCAGAGGTCGTGCGCGGGGAGCGTGGGGATCGGGTCCGCCTCGGTGACGTCACCGAATGCGCACGGGATCTTCAGGTCGGCGGCGTACCACGCGAGGAACTCTTTTCGGATCGTGGGGATGTCGACGAGGAAGAGATCGACGCTCCCGTTGAAGCGGCGCGCGAGGTTGATCGACTGCTGCGCGAGGCCACAGCCGTAGTCGACGATCGTGACCGTGTCGAGCTCCGCGAGCGCCTCGACGACCGGGTCGTTCCCTTCCCAGATATACTCAGTGTACGCGATCATCCGGAGGAAGTGCATCGGCGCGTGGAACCGGTACGCGTCGAGCACCTCGCCCGGGGCGTCCGACCACAACACGCGGAAGACCTCGTGCTGGACCTCGCAGTGGCGGCGGAACTCACGCCCCGCGTGGCCGCCTTCGACGGACGCCGCCGACGCGAGGTACCTCGCGCGGCTCTCTTCCTCGGACATGCCGAGGCGCTCCGCGTTCCAACGGATGAAGGCCTCTTGCCACCGATTCAGCGGCTCGATCGTCGGCGACTTGGCGAAGAGCCCCTTGAGCAGCGCCATGAGGTGGGCAGGCTATGCGCAGTGCGCGACGACTGACCAGTCCACGCGGCCCGCGAACCGACGTATTCACTCGGGTTCGACGTGGTCGTCACACCGTTGGAGCGCGGCGTCGACGGCCCCCGCGTACCGGTCGCGACCGAACCTCGCGCGATGGGTCGCGTACTGCTTGCACGCGCTCGCGCTCGAATCGAGACGCGTCTCGAGGAGAACCGCGCGTTCGTAGCTGAGGACCGCCGCGCGCTCCTCACCAATCGGAGACGCCAGCAGCTGCTCGAGGAGCTCCGAAGCGCGGCGGTACTCGCCGGCGATCCGCAGTCGCGTCGCGCGTCGCACCTCGGCGTCGATGCGCTCGACCGACCAGGTCTGGGGCGCCGCCCACGAGAGCGCGTCTCCCGCCCCGAGTTCGGCGCGGCCCCCTCGCCCGTCGTCCACGACCACGCGCCCCGCCGTCACGCGGACCTCGTCGCCGTCGACGTCGAAGCGCGCGCCGATCGCTTCGAGGCGGCGCGACGCGACGAATACCGTCAGCGGCGTGGACATCAGCGCCGCGTCGAAGCGCGCGCCGCCGGACTGCACGACGAATCCGTCGAGCGAACGCACGAGCGCGACGTCGTCGAGCGCGAGGATCTCGAGACCGGGGTCGGCGAGGCGCACCGTACACCCCGCCGCCAACTTCAACGACGCAGACGGCGCCGGGGGCGCGCAGGTCGCCGGGATGAAGCGCGCCACGTCGCGCGAGGGCTTGGCCATCTCGTCCGAAGTGGCGACGAACAACATCGCCGCCGCCGCGACCGGCACGGCGAGGAATGGCCACACCCAAGGCTGCGCGGGTTTCGCGGCCTCGTGGGCGGCGAGCCGCGCGCGCATCTTCGCGGCGAGCTGTGGCGGAGGCGGGAGCGCCGCGATCGTCGCGTCGGCGCGACGCAACGCCTGGACGAAGTCGGGACGTTCATTCGCCATCTTGATCTACCTCGTATCCGAGCGCGCGGATCCTGTCGGTCGCGCGTTGGATGAGTTTGGAGACGTAGCCCTTCGAGAAGCCGAGGGCGTTCGCGATGTCGGTCTGCCGGAGGCCATCGACGTGCAACATCGTGAACGCGACGCGCTCCGTCGGCGGCAGCGCGTTCATCGTCTCGAACACACGCGCGAGCGTCTCGCGCGCGGCGAGGCGCGGCTCGAGTTCGGTGCGCGGGGGCGGCGCGAGTCGGAGCGCGCGGAGGAACGCCTGCCGGACCTGCCGGCGGCGGAGGATCGACAGGCAGCGGTTCGCGGTGACGCGGTAGAGCCAACGCGCGAGGTCGTCGTCGTCGGCGAGGCGATCCACGTGACCGAGCAGTGCGATGAAGACCTCTTGGACGACGTCCTCGGCGAGCGCCCCGTCACCCGCCGTGTAGCGGAGCGCCCACCGGTACACGTCGCGGTGGTGCCGCGCGAAGAGGCGCTCGACGCGTTCGGCCGACGACGCCGTGGGCGGGTCGCCGGTGAGCTCGAGGGTATGGGGCGGCATCGTCGTAGACCTCACGCGCGAGGCTCCCGTGAGTTTCCTCGCCTGGCGGATTAGAGCTCCAATCCGAGCTGTAAACCCGCACCGAGGCGCAGCGCGCCGCGCTCCCACAGGACCTCCGCCCCGTCGACGTGCCGACGCGCCCGGCTGTCCACGCCCGGCCGCAGCACGAGCGCGACGGTCAGCGGATCGAGCGGGGACCAGGTGAGATCGAGCGGCGCGTCGAACGCGACGTCCCAGCGGGTCCCGGCGTCGTCGGGCGCGAGATCGTACGCGTGCATCCGCGCCCCGACGAGCAGCGCGGCGCCGACCGACCAACGCGCCGAGAGCGACCGGCGCGCCGTGGGGCCGGCCACGACGAGCAGCTCGTACACCCGCAGCGGCGGCCCGCCCCCGTCCACGTAGAGCGCCGCGACGCGGAGGCCGTACCAGGACGGGCGGTAGGACGCGTCGATCCCGAGCGCGGGGTCGGCGCCGTGCGCGCGGAGGGTGCCGCCGGCGAACGCCGTGAGGGACCAGCGCGGAGAGGCGGGGCGGGAGGGGAGCGTGGTGCGGGTGGCGGTGGGGGCGGAGCCGGGCTCGGGATCGGGATCGGGATCGGACACGGCGTCAGCGGGCTCCGAGCCTGGCGCGGTTCGCGTTCCCGGCGCGGAGGGGGAGTTGGCGGCGGTCGGCGGAGGTCTCACCGCCGGAGCGGAGTCACCGCTCGAAGGCGAAGGCGGTTCGGTCCTCGAGTCCGCGGCCGAAGTCGCTCGCGATCCCGAGCCGCCCGGAGCCGAGTCGGAGGCGGAGCCCCGTGGGGGTCGCGAGCCCGAGCCCGAAGCTGAGGATGCGCGCGAGTCCGAGCCCGAAGCCGCTCGGGCGTCCGAGTCGGGACGCGAGCCCGAGCCCGAGCCCGAGCCCGAAGTCTCTCGGGCGTCCGAGTCGGGACGCGAGCCCGAGCCCGAGCCCGACTTCTCTCGGACCTCCGAGTCGGAGCGCGAAGCCGAGTCCGATCTCGAGCCCGAACGCGGAGCCGCGCGCCCGTCTGGGGCCGATCCCGAAGGCGACCCCACGTCCGAGCTCGAACGCGATCGCGGATCCGCGGCCGAGTCCGAAGCCGTTCGCACGTCCGAGTCCGAAGCCGCCTGCGAACCCCCATCCGATCCCGAGCCCGCATCCGCCCCGACCCGCGCCGCCGCCTCACACGCCCGCCCCGGCACCCCGTCGCGCACCTCGACCGCCCCATCCACCGCGACCAAGCACCGCCCGCGCTTCGCGCGCTCCGGCTTCGCGGCGAGGCCCCAACCCGACGCGAGCACCGCCTCGGCTTGCCGCGCGCGCGCCTCGACGGGGACGCGGCCGCGGACCTCGAGGTACACCAGGCGAGGCCCTCGCGTCGGCGCGTTCGTGCGTATCGCCAAGGCGATCCGCTGCGCCAGCTCGAGCTCGGCGACGGAGGGTACGGTGCCGTCGATCTCGATGCGCTCACCGCGCAGATGCAGCACGTACCGCGCGCCGCTCCGCTCGATGCGGATGGCGCCGCGCCCGTCGCCGTGGACGTCGAGGCCTTCGTCGACCAGGAGCAACGCGAGCCGGCCGCGCATCGCCGGGGTGTCTACCGACAGCCCGACGCTCGCGCACAAAAGGAGGGCCCACGCCGCGGACATGCCGAGGTGATTCGAACACAGAGCCGCGCGCCGTGGCGAGGCCTACGCCATCTCGCGCGCCATCACCAACGCTTCGCCGCGACAGACGACGTCGCCCGCTTCGTCCCGCGCCATCGTCGTGAGGTTCACGAGGTGCTTCTCGGGACGCAGGCGCACCAACTCGACCGACGCCGTGACCGTCTCGCCGATCTGAACGGGCCGTACGAACTCGAACCGCTGCTTCATCCAGTTCGTACCCCGCCCGGGCAGCTCCGTCCCGAGCAGGTCCGAGAACAAGCCGCCGATCAGCGCCTCGGGCACGGCTTCCGCCTCGAGGGCCGCGGTGTCGTGGGTGAGTTTCGCGTACGCATCGACGTCCGAGCGCCCGAAGTAGCGCAGCTTCTCCGCGCGCTGCCCCAACGCGAGGCGCCCCATGGATTCGGCGGTCGGCTCCGCGGTCGGCGCATCGAACACCGCGCGCGGCGCCGCGCCGTCCGCGAGCCACGTCTCGCCCTCGCAGCAGGTCGTTCCGTCGGCCTTGTCGATGACCGTGCGGATCCGCGCCGTGTTCGCGGTGGCTTCCACGACCTCCACCATCAAGCGCGCGCGGTCGCCCGCGAACGTCGGGCCGGGGAACCGGAGCGACTGCGCCACCACGCGCGCGGAGGGTCCGATGCGTGTCCGCGGCAACCCCGCGAGCGAAGTCCCGAAGAGGAACATCCCGTGCGCGAGCGTCCGCTCGAAGCGGGTCTTCGCGGCGAACTCGGGATCCACGTGGATCGGATTGTCGTCACCGCTGATCGCGGCGAACTCATCGAACTGCGACTGAGTGAACTCGAGGTGAGTTCGGATTCTTAGACCCGGCTGCAGATCCATCGAACTCACCTCACGGGCCGACGGGCGTCTCGAAGAGGATGAACTTCACGCTCACGACCGCCTGCGGCTTCCACACGTCCTTCTGATCGCCCTTGAAGTACAGGTACGAAGTCGTGGCGCCTCGCTCGATCTGCGTCGCCTCCGGCTCGACCTCCACGACACTCATCGCGTTGCCGTGCGCGAGGTAGCGCACCGTCCCGCGGCCCGCCCACGGGTGGCCGCCGTACGTGTCGAGCGCGGCGTCCGGGTCGTCTTCGTCGGTCGACGGCTGGCGGCTGTCCGGGCTCGGCGTCTCTTCGCCTTCGAACAGGTTCGGGAACTCGGTGTAGCGCGCCCCCGACTGGAAGAGGGTCCAGTCGTTGCCGGCGATCGGCTGCGAGCCCGTCGAGTGGAGGTACCACGGACCGTTGGAGCGATCGCGCGACATCGGATCGCTCTGCGCCGCCGGAGGATCCACGTGCGTGTCCGAGAAGTAGTTGTTGCGGCCGAGCGGGCTCGTCGTGCTGCGCAGCGTGTACTGACCGCCGCAGCCGCAGCTACACGCCGGGCTCGTGGGGATCGGCCCACCGCTCGGCGCGCCACTGCCCGCGTACACGGTGAACTTCGCACCGGGTGCGATCGGCGCGTGGTCGATGCGAACCTTCGGGCGAATCCACTGGCCCTTGTGGAAGAACATGTAGTCCCACGCGCGGGCCCACGCACCGTCCATCATGACGAGGTTCTTCTCGGGGAGATCCGACTTCTCGTAGATCACCAGGAGCGTCCACGACCCACCGCTCGTGCAGAGGTTGTGGGTCGTGTTGCCCGCCGGGTTGCCGCCGTTCCGAGCCGCATCGTTGCCGTTCACGTCGAGGCGCTCCGGCGGATCGACCTGGACATCGAGCGTCCCGCTCCGGCCCGCGAAGATGCCGGTGACGTCCACGCGGTTGCCCCAGACGCTCTCCTTCACCCCGGTGAGCGTCCCGAAGCTCGGGTCGTACGCGCGCGGCGAGATCTGCGAATCCGATCCCAACGACGACGGGTTCGGCGCGTGGCGCGACGCCGGGTCGAAGGGCCCGAAAGACGAGCCGTCGATCGAGAACGAGATCCCGTTCGCGGCCACGTGCGAGGCGTCGTCGAGTGGTCCACCGATGTCCGGCGTGTAGTCACCCTGCCCGCCCGCGTGCGGCTTCATGAAGATGACGCCCGCGTACCAGAGCATCGCGTGGCGCACCGTGGCGCCGGCCGGGATCGTGATCGATCCGGACGAGGACACCGGCGTCTCGCGCGGCAGCGAAGAACCACCGCTCGCGTCGCCCGCGACGAGGTGACCGCCCGCGACGGTCACGCCGTAGTGACCCGTGATGTCGAGCACCTCCACGAGGTCGCTCGCCTGCTCCGACGCGTGCGGGTAGCCGCTCCCGCCGGGCGGCGGCGGAGGCGGAGGCGGAGGAGGGGGCGGAGGCGGCGTGGAGCCGCCGACGTCGAGCGTGAGATCGTCGATCCGCACGTTCGCGCGCGCCTCCTGGTTCCAGGACCAGTTCGTCACGGAGATCTCGAACTGGATGGTCACCGCCTGATTCGCGTACGCCGCGAGATCGAGATCCTCCACGAGGACCCAGTCGGCGTCGACCAGCGGTGAGTTCGCCGCCGTGACTTCCTCGACGAGATCGCCGTTCACACGGACGCGGAACCCACCACCGTACACGAACCCATCACCTTCGATGGTGAGTTTGCGCGCGAACGAGAGCTTGGGTTGGGCGCCGAGCGTGACGGAGAGCTCCGCGGTGCCGGCGACGGTCTCGAGCGCCGTCGTCGCGACGGCACCGAACAACGAACCACTCCCGGCGGCCTGCGTGTGATCGTCCTGCGTGTCGACCGAGAACGCGGCGCCGTTCGTCCAACCCATTCGGTCCGGCGTCCCGTTCGCGAACGTCTCGCGGAACGCGTTGTCCACCGTGACACTCACGGGCGCGGAGCGCGCGACCCGCGCCTCGGCGTCCGTCGCGAGCGCGACGAGCGTGTGCGCGCCGTCCGCGAGCGTGGTCGTATCGAGCTCCACCACCCACGGCGCGCTCGCCGCCGCGCCGGCGACGACGTCGTCGACGAGCAGCTCCACGCCGGACGCCATCCCGCCCGACACCGTGATCGCGACGGAGACCGCGCTGCCGATCGTGTCGCCGTTCGACAGCGACGTGATCGCGACCATCAGGTCCGGCGAAGTGACCGCGCCGTCCGTGCCGCCGCCGGTGGTCGTCCCGCCGTCGCGCGTGGACGGTGTCGCTCCGGAGTCGAGGACGCCGGAGGGCCCGTCCGACCCGGCGTCGCGCGCGCTGGGGTTCGGATCGTCGACCAACCAGATGTTCCCGGCGTTGCAGCCGGTCGCGAAGGCGAGGAGCAGTACACAGGTTCGATTCATCGCTCTCACTCCTCGACGCGGTAGCGCTGCACGGCGTCGCCCGTGAACGTCTCTTGGTTCAGCGTGATGGTGGGTTCGCCGACGTCTCCGTCGGCGCAGCGGTGTCCGACCGCCTGATCTCTGAAGAACAACTCGAGGCGAATCTCGGTGCGGTCCGCAGACACCGCGCCGCGCCCCTCCTGACCGAAGCCCGCGTACGTCAGCGTGATGTCGAAGCAGCCGCCGTCGTCACGGACGTTCTCGATCCGCGCGGCCGTCGTGTCGAACGTGAGCTCGTTGCCGTCGGGGGTGTCGCGATCGCAGGAGCCGACGTCCTCCACCTCGGGCGCGCCGTTCAACGTACCCATCGACGTCGCGACGCGGAACGCGCCGCCCGCGACGGACATCTGCACTTCGTGGATGCACTGCGTGGCCTGGCCGAAGTTCACGTTCTGGTCGAAGCCGTTCGGGTGCGAGGGCACCGCCGCGGCGGGCATCGTGATCGTCTTGCCGTCGAGGAACGCGAGGATCTGCGCCTCGGAGGTCAGCGGCCGGCGCTCCGGATCCCGCATCACGGGGTCCTCCATTGGGTCTTCCTGGACCGGCGCGGCGCCCACGCCGCCGTCCCGGTAGACGTAGACGTCCTCGATGTCGCACCCGACGAGCGCCGTCAGCATTGCGCACCGCAACACCAGAGAACCGCACCGCAGCATCATGATGCAGCGGTTTACGGGCATTCCGGGGGCGAGGTCAACCCGGCATTGTTGCGACGCAACAAAGATCCTCCGACGATCCGAAGGGGATCACCCGATATCGAAGAGTTCCTCGAGGAACGGGTGTGCCGGTCGCGCCGCGACGGCCTCGGGAGCGCCCCGCTGCACCACGCGCCCGGCCTCCACGGCGACGAGCTCACCGCCGAGGGCGCGCACGTCGCGGGCGTCGTGGGTGACGACGAGGGTCGGCGTCCCCTCTCGCGCCAGGTCCTCGGCGAGGAAGCCGCGCATCGCGCGGCGCGTGCGGGCGTCGAGTGCGGAGAGGGGCTCGTCGAGCAAGAGACACGCGGGCCGCGACGCGACCGCCCGCGCGAGCGCGACGCGCTGACGTTCACCGCCGGAGAGCGCGCCGACCGAACGCGCCCGGAGTGACGTGACCGAGAACCGCTCCATCGCCGCCTCCACGGCCGCGGGGTCGCGCGCGCCGAAGGCGACGTTCGCCTCGACGTCGAGGTGCGGGAACAGCCCGAAGCCCTGGGGCACGTAGCCGACGCGGCGCGCTTCGGGCGGGACGTCCACGCCGCGCGCGGAGTCCAACAGGGTATGGGCGCCGACTTCGACGCGACCGACGAGACCGAGCGGCGCACCCGCGATCGCGCGCAGGAGCGTGGTCTTGCCCGCGCCGTTCGGTCCGACGACGCACACGATCGAGGCGTCGCTCTCGAACTCGAGCGCGACGACGAGCGCGCCGAGGCGGCCAGCGAGTCGAACACGCCACGTCACCGCGAGGCCCCTCGCCTCGGCACCAAGCGCAGCAGGAGCAGCAACACGAACGCGGCGGCGGCGAGGAGGAGCGCGAGGGCCTGCGCGGCTTGTACGTCGGACTCGAGCGTCGCGTAGATCGCGAGCGGCATCGTCTGGGTGAAGCCGGACATGTTGCCGGCGAAGAGGAGCGTGGCGCCGAACTCGCCGAGCGCGCGCGCCCAGGCCAGACCGAGGCCGGCGACCAACGAGGGCCACGCCATCGGGATCACGACGCGGAAGAAGACGCGCACGCCGGACGCGCCGAGCGTCTGGGCGACGAGGATCAGATCGTCGTCCACGTTCCTGAACCCCGCGACCGCCGACTGCACGAAGAATGGCGCGGCCACCGTGAGCTGCGCGGCGATCACCGCGGCGGACGTGAACGGGAGCCCGAGGCCGCCGAACACGCCGCCTCGACCGAACGCGAGGAGCAACGCGATCCCCACCACCGCCGGCGGGATGACGATCGGGAGCGCGACCAAGGTCTCGAGCACGGCGGCGACGCGACCTCGGCTGCGCGCGATGAACCACGCGAGCGGGAGCCCTCCGAGAGCGGCGAGCGCGACGGCGGCGGTGCTCGTGCGAATCGTGAGGAGGAGCGCGGGTCCGACGAGCGGGTGGGCGAGCCCGGCGCGCAGCGCGGACGGAGACGTCGTCGCGACGAGCGCGACGAGCGGGACCGCGAGGAACGCGAGGAGCGCTGCGCCGGGGAGCGCGAACGGGAGCCAGCGCCAACCGCGGATCATGGCGCCGCGAAGCCGCTCGCGCGGAGCGCCGCGTGACCGATCGGGCCGGTGAGGAGCTCGACGAAGGCGCGCGCTTCGGGCCTCGCGTCGCGCGCCGCACTGACGAAGTAGCCCGCGCGCACTCGGAACGACGCGGGGATCTCCACGACGCGGACGCGGCGCGACGCGGAGACGTCGGTGCGATAGACGAACGCCGCGTCGGCCTCACCGAGTTCGACCTTCGCGAGGACGAGGCGCACGTTGTGTTCGCGCGAGACGACGTGCGACTCGAGGCGCGCGGCGAGCGCTTCGTCGTCGGCGCGCAGGCGACCGAGCATCACCTGGGTGTAGGCGCCGACCGGGACCTCGGGCGTCCCGACCACGACGCGCTCGGCGCGACCGAGATCTTCGAAGCGATCGATGGAGCTGTCGACGGGGACGACGGCGACGAGAGCGTTGTCCGCGAAGTGTACCGGTGCCTCGACGAGACCCGCGGCCGCGAGCGCGTCGATGTGGCTCCGATTCGCCGACGCGAAGACGTCGGCCGGCGCGCCCTGCTCGATCTGGACGCGCAGAGTCTGGCTCCCGGCGAAGCTGTACGCGACGTCGGTCTCGAGCCCGGCTTCGACATCCGGCTCCATCGCTCGGAACACGTCCGTCAGCGAGCTCGCCGCGAACACGACGAGCGGTGGCTCCGGGGCCTTGCACCCGGCCAGAACGGACATCGCGAGGACGAACGCTCTCACGCGCGCTCCGGTTCCACGGTAGCGACGTGCCCCGCCGCGGAGGCGTCGTAGCCGCCGATCGCTTGGATGTCGCTGCGGAGCGCGCGGCGGTCGAGGGTGTCGAGCAAGCGAACGATCCGCGGATCGTCCGCGGTGTCCGCGTGGAGGACGAGGTCGAAGCGCTCCTCGGCGAGTGGGAGGAAGTCGAGTCCGTACGCGAGCGCCTCACTCTCGATCGCGACGCCGGTGTCGGCCGCGCCGAACGCGACCGCCTGCGCGACCGCGGTGTGGCTCGTCGCGAGCGGCCCGCCCGGGAGGTCCTTCTTCTTCGCGCCGGTCGCGCGGACGAGGAGCTTGTGCGCCTCGGAGCCGCGCTCGCGCCACGCGATCTCCAGGTCACGCCCGACGAGATCCTCCGCCGACTGGATCCCGAGCGGGTTGCCGGGCGCGAGCAACAGCCCTTGCCGCCAACGCACGAGGTGGACGACGAGCATGCGCTCTGCGAACCGCGCGCGCACCGCCGGGACGTTGCTTTGCCCCGTGCGTCGATCGACGAGGTGACTGCCTGCGACGTGGACGACGCCCGCCTGCAGCTGCTCGAGCGCGGCGGTGCTCCCCGCGGTCATCCAGCGCAGGCGAACATTCGCGGACGACGCCGCGAGGCGTTCGCCGAGCAAGCCGAGGATCGGCGCGCACCCGGCGACGAACACGTTCTGTTCGAGCGCTTCGAGATCGAACAGCGGTTCGACCGTCGATGCCCCGCGCTTGGGCGCGCTCGACACCACCGCGTCCGCCGACTCGCGCGCGCGTGCCGGACCGTGCGCGACCCACGCTCCGCGCACGCGACCGAGGAGCGCACGCGCGCCCGGAGCGAGGGGCGTGGCGGCGCGGACGGCGAGCGTGTTCGAGGCCTCGAGCCCGAACAGATCTTCGACGCGACACGCGAGGGCGTCCGCGAGCCGCAGCGCGATCGCCGTCGATGGGACCTGCCGACCCGACTCGATCGCGCTCAGCGCCTGCCGCGAGATCCCCGCGCGCTCCGCGAGCGCGGCCTGCGCCCACTTCGCGGCTTCGCGGCGCTCGCGCACCCGGACGATCACGTCGGTCTTCATCGCGGCGGTCCTCGGGCGGGCCCGAAGTCCGTACGTAATGAATACCTGACGTCGTGTAAAGGATCGTTTCCACGGCTCGCGGGGCCGCGGCTCGCCGCGGGATCAGCCTCGCAGGAGCCGCGCGGCCTGGCGGGCGAAGTACGTGAAGATGACGTCGGCGCCGGCCCGGCGGATCGCGGTGAGGCTCTCGAGGACCACGCGGTCCTCGTCGAGCCAGCCGTTCTGGCAGGCGGCCTTGATCATCGCGTACTCGCCGCTCACCTGGTACGCGGCGATCGGCAGCGACGACTCCTCACGGAGGTCGCGGATGATGTCGAGGTAGGCGCCCGCCGGCTTCACCATCAGGATGTCGGCGCCCTCGGCTTCGTCGAGCTCGGCTTCGCGCTTCGCTTCGCGCGCGTTGGCCGGGTCCATCTGGTAGGTCTTCTTGTCGCCGAACTTCGGCGCCGAATCGAGCGCGTCGCGGAACGGCCCGTAGAACGCGGACGCGTACTTCGCGGTGTACGAGAGGATGGAGACCTCGCTGTAGCCGTGCTCGTCCAGTGCGTCGCGGATCGCGCCGATGCGGCCGTCCATCATGTCGCTCGGAGCGATGACGTCCGCGCCGGCGTCGGCCTGCGCGAGCGCCTGCATGCACAGCACCTCGACCGTCTCGTCGTTGAGGATGCGGCCGTCGCGGACGATGCCGTCGTGCCCGTCGCTCGAGTAGGGATCGAGCGCGACGTCCGTGCAGATCACGAGCTCCGGGAACTCCTTCTTGAGCGCGCGGATGAAGCGCGGCACGAGGCCGGCGGAGTTGTAGCTCTCCTTGCCGTCGCTCGTCTTGAGCTTGTCGTCGATCGCGGGGAACAGCACGATGGACTTCACGCCCTCCGACATCGCCCCCTCGACTTCCTTCTTCAGGGCCTCGAGACCCATGCGCGACTGGCCGGGCATGGACTTGATCGGCTCGACGGCCGCGCGGTCGTGAACGAACACGGGGTAGACGAAGTGCTGGGGGGCGAGCCACGTCTCGCGGTGCCAGGAGCGGATGACTTCGTTCTTGCGGTTGCGGCGCGGGCGCATGCGTTCGTCGAGCATGGCGCCATCCCTAGCCAGGGGGCGCGCTCGGGGCAAGCGCCTCCTCCGCGGCCGTGCGCCGGCGCGACACGGACGGGAGCGTCACCTCGAACGTCGTCCCGCCCGCCTCGGAGGAGCGGAGCTCGATCGCCCCGCCGAGCGCGCTGACCATCTCCTTGACCAGGGCGAGCCCGAGGCCGGAGCCGGTCCCGGTGCGGTAGCGGACGTCGTCGCCGCGCGTGAACGGCTCGAAGACTTCGTCCCGCTCCTCCACGGGGATCCCGGGACCGGTGTCCTCGACGGTGAACACGTGGTGGTCCTCGTCGCGCCAAGCGCGGATCACGACTCCGCCCGATTGAGTGAACTTCACCGCGTTGCCGACGAGATTCGCGGCGACGAGACGAACGAGGTTGGCGTCCGAGACGATGCGCGGCATCGGGCTCGCCTCCACCCTCAGATAGAGCGACTTCTGCTCCGCGAGCGGGAGTTGATCGTTGACGACAGTTTGCAAGATGTCTTGCAGAGGGAACGAAGTCGGGAACAGCTCGTAGCGATCGCTCTCGATGCGCGCGTACTCGAGCGCGGTCTCGATCAGCTCGAGG
>JAUHYN010001181.1 GCA_030426505.1 bacterium
TCTTTTTGAAGGTCTACGCGGACGCGGACGAGACCGACGAGTTCCGCTACCAGACGTACACCTGGCAATTCGACTACGACACGCGGCCGCCGCCGCAGCCCACCGCCGTGGACGTGATCCGCGGTGAGGACCGCCTCGAGCTGCAGTGGGAGATCAGCGACTCGAGCGACGTCACGACCTACAACATCGTGTACTGCCCAGACCTGCGCGGCCTCGACTACGACCCCGAAGAGGTCACGAACACCGAGACCGCCACCACCGGCGGCGTGCTCCCCTGCGCGAACCCGATCGTGGGCGGCACCGTGGACGGCATGTTCGCGAGCGCCGGCGTGAAGGAGGGCCTGCAGGTCGGCGTCGACGCGGCGCTCGCCGTGCGCGCGGTCGACGAGGCCGGCAATGTCGGGCCGCTTTCGAACGTCCTCATCGCGCAGCCCGTGCCGGTCAGCGACTTCTGGGAGCTGTACAAGAGCAACGGCGGCGCCGAGGAGGGCGGCTTCTGCTTCATCGCGACCGCCGCGCACGGCTCGTACGCGCACCCCGCGGTGCAGGTGCTCCGCTGGTTCCGCGACGCCGTCCTGATCCCGGCCCCCGGCGGCCGCTCGATCGTGAGCGCGTACTACCGCTGGTCACCGCCGATGGCCGCGAAGGTCGCGGCGGATCCGGAGCTGGCCTCCGCGACGCGCGTCGCGCTCGTCTTCGCGCTGCTCCTCGCGCTCGGCGCGCTCGCGCTCCTCGCGCTCGGCGTCGGGTTCGTCGGCTACGCGGTCGCGCGGCGGATCAAGCCGGCGGTGGTCGCGGCGCTCGTGGTGCTGCTCTTCGCGGGGACCGCTGAGGCGAAGCGCCCGGACTCCTCGATCGAGGCCTTCGGGCTCGGCTACGAGTTCAAGGGCGGGCCGTACCTGCCGGACCTCGGGAACACCGGCGGCGGCGCCGAGGGCAACACGGCCTTCCAGCGTGTCTTCCAGTCGAACCCGAACGAGCTGTTCACGCTCGGCCTCGACGTCCAGCTCTACCGCGGCTTCGGCACGGCGGGCGTCGGCGCGAGCTTCGGGTTCATGCAGTTCGTCGGGCGCGGCCTCTACGCGAGCGGCACCGACCAGGGCGCGGTCTCGCGCGACACGACGGTGTTCAACATCGCGCCGCTCGCGCTCACCGGGTTCTATCGCTTCGACTGGCTCGCGGACCAGATCCCGCTCCCGTTCGTGCCGTACGTGAAGGGCGGCGTCGCGTACTACGTCTGGTGGGTCACGACCGGCACCGGCGACGTCGCGCGGTTCGAGCAGGAGGGCGCCGGCGAGAACGATCTCCCGGGCCGCGGCGGCAAGTGGGGCCTCACGGGGACCGTCGGCATCGCGATCCTGCTGAACGTCTTCGAGCCCTCGTCGGCGCAGCGCCTCTTCTCGGCGACCGGCGTGCGCGGCACGTACATCTTCGGTGAGCTCCAGGCGAACAAGATCGACGGCTTCGGCTCCGAGGGCTTCGACCTGAGCGACGCGACCTGGAACATCGGTCTGTACCTCGAGATGTAGTGCGGACCATCCGGCTGATCGTCGAGTACGACGGGACGGCCTTCGCGGGCTGGCAGATCCAAAAAGGGCACAAGGCTCAGACGGTGCAGGGCGCCCTCGAGCGCGCCATCGCGAAGATGACGCAGGCGCCGGCCCACGTCCGAGGCGCGAGTCGCACGGACGCGGGCGTCCACGCGCGCGGGCAGGTCGCCGTGTTCAAGACCGACAAGATGATCCCGTGCATCGGCTTCGAGCGCGGGCTCGGGCAGTTCCTCCCGAGCGGCATCTCCATTCGGCGCGCCGACGAGGTGGAGGACGGCTGGGATCCGCGCCGCACTTCGCGCGGGAAGCGCTACCGCTACACGTACTGGAACGATCGCACGCCGAGCGCGCTGGAGCGCGACCGCGCGTGGTGGGTGAAGGTCGGGCGCCTCGACGTCGCGCCGATGCACGAGGCCGCGCAGGTCTTCCTCGGCACGCACGACTTCGAGGCCTTCCGGAGCGCGGGGTGCTCGGCGCGTCACGCGGTGCGGACGATGTACGAGGCGCGCGTGTTCGCCGGGGAGCACGACCGGGTGATCTTCGAGATCGTCGGGAACGCGTTCGTGCGGAACATGGTGCGGATCATGGCGGGGAACCTGTGCGACGTCGGGCTGGGGCGCATGACGCGCGCGGAGCTCGTCGACGTGCTGGCTTCACGCGACAGGACGCGCGGCGGGATGACGGCGCCGCCGCACGGGCTGTGCCTCGAGGAGGTCGTCTACGACGACCGGCTGCCGCCGCGTCCCAAGGACGGCGTAGACCTCGGCGACGCGGACGCGGGAGAATGACGGCGTGCGTGCCGTGTTCAATGCGTGGGTGCTCGGCGCGCTGACCGGGTTCTGGTCGTCGGTGGCGATCCTCGCCGTGCCCTTCATGCGGTGGGGGGCGACGACCTGGGTCGCGCAGATGTGGGCGAAGCAGGTGACGTGGCTGTGCGGGGTCGATGTGACGCTCGAAGGCGACGTCCCGACGTCGGGGTCGTACGTCGTGCTCGCGAACCACACGAGCCACTTCGACGTGCTGGCGCTGTACTCGAAGATCCGCATCGACATGCGGCCGGTCGCGAAGCGCGAGCTGCGGTTCATCCCCCTGTTCGGCTGGGTGCTCGCGCTGGGCGCAGCGATCATGATCGACCGGAAGAGCCGGGCGCGGTCCGTGGCGTCGATCGAGCGGGCGGCGAAGACCATCCGAGGGGGCCGCTCGGTGCTGATGTTCCCGGAGGGGACGCGGACGCCGCCGAACACGGTGGGCGAGCTCAAGAAGGGGCCGTTTCACCTGGCGCTCGCGGCGCAGGTGCCGGTGCTCC
>JAUHYN010000070.1 GCA_030426505.1 bacterium
TCGTCTCGCTGTGCCTCGTCTCGCTCGTCGGGCTCGTCGCCGGGCTGTGGCTGGAGTCCGTCCTGAGGGACTGGCTCGTCACGCGCCTCGAGGCGACGCTCGTCGCGCAGGCGCGCACCGTCCGCGAGGTGATCGACGCGACCTCCACGCCGTACACCATCGCGGCCGCGGATCCGCTGGTCGACCGGCTCGGCGAAGCGGCCGGCGTGCGCATCACGCTCATCGCTCCGGACGGTCGCGTCGTCGGCGACTCTTCCGTCCCCACCGCGGAGATCGCGGACCTCGAAGACCACGGCCGCCGACCGGAGGTGGTCGCCGCGCGGGAGATCGGGCGCGGCGTCTCGCGGCGCTTCAGCCGCACGCTCGAGATCGACTTCCTCTACGTCGCCGTCCCCGTCGGCGAGGGCACGCTGCGCGTGTCGATGCCGCTCGAACAGGTCGACCAGGCCGTCGCGAGCATGCGTTTCCTCATCTTCCTCGCGGGGCTCGTCGGGCTCGCGGTCGCGGTGTTGATCAGCTTCGTCGCGTCGAACCTCATGTCGCGGCGCCTGCGCCGGATGGTCGGGCACGCGCGCGCGCTGGTGCGCGGCGACGCCGCCCGCATGGACGTCGCGTCGACCGACGAGTTCGGGCGCCTCGCCGGCTCGATCAACCGCATGGCCGAAGAGCTGGAGACCACGCTCGCGACCCTCGCGCGCGAGCGCGGCAGATTCGAGACCGTCCTCGACAGCATGAGCGACGCGGTGCTCGCGATCGACGGCGACCGGCGCATCACGCTCACGAACACCGCGGCGCGCGCGCTCCTCAGGCTCGAAGCCGACGTCACCGGGCAGCCACTCGCGGACGTCGTCCAGATCGAGGCGCTCAACGAGCTCGTCGCCCGCGCGCCCTCCTCCGCCGACTCCGAAGAGTTCTCGATGGGCTCCTACGACGCGAAGGACAAGCGCACCGTCCTCGCGCGCGCGCGCCCGCTCACCGCGACGGGCGGCACCGTGGTGCTGATGCTCGACGTGACCGAGATGCGGCGGCTCGAGCGCATCCGCCGCGACTTCGTGGCGAACGTCTCGCACGAGCTCAAGACCCCGGTGAGCGTCGTGCGCGCGAACGCCGAGACCCTCCTCGACGGCGGGCTCGAGGACGTGAAGCGCTCGCGCTCGTTCGTCGAGGCGATCTACCGGAACGCCGAGCGCCTCTCCCGCATCATCACCGACCTCCTCGAGCTGTCACGCATCGAGGCCGGCCGCTACGACCTCGACCTCCGCGCGGTCGACGTCCGCACCTCCGCGCGCAAGGCCGTCGAGGCGGTCCGCGAGCGCGCGGTGCGCGAGGGCATCGAGGTCACGTTCGTCGACGGCGAGGAGGCGATCGGGCGCGTGGATCAGAAGGCGCTCGACCAGGTCCTCAACAACCTCCTCGAGAACGCCGTGAAGTACACCGAGTCCGGCGGCCACGTGCAGGTGCGCGCGGTGACGGAGGACGACCACGTCCGCATCACCGTGGAAGACGACGGCCCCGGCATCGCCCCGAAGTACCGCACGCGGATCTTCGAGCGCTTCTACCGCATCGACAAAGGCCGCTCACGCGCGACCGGCGGCACCGGGCTCGGCCTGTCGATCGTGAAGCACTACGTGGAGTCGATGCGCGGGAGCATCGGGGTGGACGCGAGAGAGCCGCGCGGGTCGGTGTTCTGGGTCGAGGTGCCGAGCGCCCGAATGGGGTCGTCACCGCCGATGCCGGCTCAGAGCAGCAGGGTCTGATCGATCTTCAAGAGCGACAGCGACAACACCTCGCCGGTCTCCAACCGGACCAGCTTCACCAACATCTCGACCTTGCCCTCGTCGCCGGGCGCGAGCGACGACAACACTGCGAGCTTCGCCGGGACCAACCGCCCGACCTCCCCCACGCGCGACGCGTCGTACTTCGCCGACAGCTGATCCGCGAGCTGCGCGAGCACCACGTCACGCCCCTCGTGCTCCAGGAGTTGGAACTGGGGGCGGCGCGACAGCCCGAGCATCAATCGACGGCCGAGCTTGCTGGTGTCCGCTTCGATCTTCTTCGTGCGCGCGATGGGCATCAACACCGTGGGCGTGCGCGGCTCGATCCGCTCCACCGAGTAGTCGAGGAGCTGCTTCACCGACTGCGCGAAGAGGTCTTCGAGGACGAGATCCTTCGGGACGTCGTCGGAGCGCGACGCCGCGAAGTAGTCCTCACGGGTCGGCGCGCCCCGCTCCGTGAGGTGCGCGAGCTCGACCTTCACCATCCGCACGACGATCGCATCGAGGTTCTCCGCGACCCAGTTGGAGCCCACGTGGTGGCTCACGAGCGCCGGCGAGCCGCCGCCGCTGTCGCCCTTCTCGCCGTAAGTGAGGAAGACGAACGGCGCCATGGTGTACTGCGCGACCTGGCGCCACACGACCTCGCCCGCTTCCGACAGCCCCGACGCGCCGATCGTCGCGATCTTGATCCCGCGCTCGGCCGCCTCGCGGGCGGCGTCCACGTAAGTGAAGCTCTGGCCGTAGTCGAGGTGCGGCGGCGCGTCGCCCACGAGGAACGCGAGCTTCACGCCGGTCTCGCGCCACTTCAGATCGTGGAGCGTGGACTCGAGCCCAGCCTGCACGTCCTCCGGGTAGTCGTTGCCGCCGCCGGCCTCCACCCGCGCGAGCGCGGCGGTGAACGTGTCGAGGTCGCGCGTGAACGGGACGTGCTCGGTGACGTAGGCGTCGCCGCGATCGCGGTACGTGACGAGGCCGAAGCGCACGTCGGGGCGCGGCGACATGTGTTCGATCTGGAAGTGGATGGTCTCGAGCGTTCGCTTCAGGCGGAGCAGCTCGTCGCCCATGCTGCCGGTCGTATCGAGCACGAACGCGACGTCGAGCGGGACGCGCTCGAACGCTTCGCGCTCGCGGAGGAGCTTGAACTCGATCCGGTGCGTGCGCTCGTCCGCGAGCTGTACGGTCTTCGTGAGGTCGGCGTGCGCGAGGTGGACGGAGAGCTCCTGCCGGTGCAGGCCCTCGGTGTCCGACGGGTACAATAGCGCGCGGCCGTCCGCGTACGTCTGGCGGCGCTGCAGCGTGCGGCGGCCGTGGCGCAGCTCGACGCGCGCGTCGGGGATCGGCTTGCCGCGTTGGTCGGTGACCTCGACGACCACCCGGTCGCGGAGGTCGCGCTGGTAGCCGACGTAGTCGTGCTTCGCGAGGAACTCGAGGAACGCGGCGTATGAGAGGTTGTCGTCGGCCGCGCCCGCCTTCACGCCCGGCGACGCGGGCGGGCGCGTGCGCGCGCGGGGCGCTTCCTTCGGCGGGGCGCGGTCGGCGCGCACGGACGTCGACGCGCTCGAGGGATCCAGCGTCTTCAGCTTCGGCGGGATGGGCTCCCCGTCCGACCTGCTGCCGTCGGTCACGGCGAGCTCCTCACGCGGCGGGGGCGGCGCAGGCAGCGGCGGCGCCGCGTCGTCGTCTCCGAGGCTCGACGGGCTCGAGGGGACCGACGGTGCGGGCGACTTCCGCGCGCGCTCCGAGCCGGCCCGACGATCGGCCTCGCGGCGGGGCCCTGCGGCGGCGGGGCGGTCCTCGGTGGCGAGGACGACGGTGGAATCCTTGTCCTCCGCGGACTCCCCCATCATGGAGGCGCACCCGAGGACACAGAGGAAGCAGCACGGCGTCAGGCGTTTCATCGAGGGGTCCCTGACGCGCGAGCTTCGGATTCGATCTAGGCGTATGTTGGAATTCGTGGCCTCACCTTCCCGCCGCCTCGCCGCGAACGCCGACGGCGCGCTCTACGTCGACGACTCGTGCATCGACTGCGGGGCCTGCCGTTGGATCGCGCCGGACACGTTCGACGCCGCCTACGGCGCCTCGCGGGTCCACACGCAGCCCACGACGCCCCCGTCGCGGCACCGCGCGCTGATGGCGTTGGTCGCCTGCCCTACCGCCTCGATCGGCTCGACGGCGCGCGAGGACGTCGCGGCCGCGGCGCGCGCCTATCCGGATCCGATCACCGACGGCGTGTACCACCTCGGCTTCCACGCGGAGTCGAGCTTCGGCGCCGCCTCCTACCTGATCACCCGCGACGCCGGGAACGTGATGGTCGATGTCCCGCGCTTCAACGGCCCGCTCGCCGACCGCATCGAGGGTCTGGGCGGCGTCCGCACGATGTTCCTGACGCACCGGGACGACGTCGCGGATCACGCGCGCTGGGCTCAGCGGTTCGGCGCGGAGCGCGTGCTCCACGTAGACGACCGGAGCGCCAAGACGCGCGCCGTGGAGCGCTTCATCGAAGGCACCGACGAGGTCGCCCTCGCGCCCGACCTGACGGTCGTCCCGACCCCCGGCCACACGCGCGGCTCGATGTGTCTGTTGTCCGGCGCCGTCGCCTTCACGGGTGATCACCTCGCGTACCGGCGCGCTTCGGGGCGCGTCGTCGCGTTCCGCGGCGCGTGCTGGTACGACTGGGAGACGCAGATCGAGTCCATGAAGCGACTCGCCCAGCATTCGTTCGAATGGATTCTCCCCGGCCACGGCGCGCCCTGTCACTTCGACGCGGCGCGAATGCGCGATCAGATGAAGGCCTGCATCGCATGGATGGCCGACGTTTGTTAGGGTGCTCGCTCGACCGGAGGAAGCATTCAAATCATGAGCAAGATGATCGAATATCGACGACCCGACGGAACGATGGCCCCGGCGTACTACGCCACACCCGCCGCTTCGGATGGCGCGCCGGGCGTGGTGATCATCCAGGAGTGGTGGGGCCTCAACGCTCAGATCAAGAAGACCGCTGACCGCGTCGCCGCCACGGGCTTCCGCGCGCTCGTCCCGGATCTCTACCGCGGCGAGCTCACGACCGACGGCGATGAAGCGAACCACATGATGAACGACCTCGATTGGGGTGAGGCCTGCGGACAGGACATCCGCGGCGCGCTCCAGCACCTCTCGCTCGGCGGCAAGAAGGCCAGCGTGATGGGCTTCTGCATGGGCGGCGCGCTCGCGATCCTCTCCGCGGTCAACCTCGAGGAGGCCCGCGCGGCCGTGTGCTTCTACGGCATCCCGCCCAAGGAGGCCGCGGACCCCGCGAAGATCCGGTGCCCCTTCCTCGGCCACTTCGCCACCGAGGACGACTGGTGCAACGCCGCCGCGGTCGAGGCCCTACAGCGCAGCCTCGACGAGGGCGACGTGGACGCGAAGATCCACGTCTACGAGGACACGAAGCACGCCTTCTTCAACGAGACGCGCCCCGAGGTCTTCGACAAGGAGGCCTCCGCGATGGCCTGGGCGCGCAGCATCGACTTCCTCAAGAAGCACCTCACCTGACACGGTCGTCCCGAGCGTCCCAAAAAGACGCACCGCCTCACGCACACGCCCCCACCGGCCGATGCTCGTCGGTAATGCCGATCCCCAGCCGCGGTGAGGTGTCGGGCGAGATCCTCGCCTCGAACGTGCGGATGGCCGAGCTCCTCGGGATCTCACTCGAGTCCTTCTACGGGCCGCACACCGCCCTCCTCGAGAGCCCCGAGCGCATCGACTGGCCGACCTACGTGGCGCTGAAGGCGCGCACTGCCGAACTCGCCGGTTCGGACGAACGCCTCATCGAACTGGGCGGCGCGATCATGGACACGCCCGAGACCGCACAGCGCGGACTGGGGCTCTTCGTGGAACCCGTTCGCTTCATCGAGATCGCGTCGAAGCGCGGGTGGAGCCGCTTCTACGACAACGTCGACATCGCCACGAACATCGTGGGCGAGACCATCACGGTCGAGCTCGCGCTGCACCCCGGCTACGCGCCGTGCCGCCCGTTCTTCGTACAGAACGTCGGCATCCTCACGCACGCGCCGCGCCTCCTCGGCTGCGGCCTCGCCCAGGTCGAGTGGGAGACCGACGGCTACAGGGCGCGCTACGTGGCGCGCGCGCCGATGTCCCGCACGCTGTGGGCCGGCTTCAAGCGCCGCCTCCGCGCGATCTTCAACTCCGGCACGACGTTCGCGGAGATCGAGGCCCAGCAGAAGAAGCTCGACGAGAAGAACCAAGCGCTCCGCGTCGCGCTCGACGACGCGCGCGAGGCCCTCGCGACGCGCGACCGCTTCCTGCAGACGATCGACCACGAGCTCCGCACCCCGCTCAACGGCATCCGCGGCGGCGTCGACGCGTTGCTCGAGATGGAGCTCGGCGCCGACGCCCGCTCGTGGACGGAGATCGTCGCGAAGTCGGAGTCGCAGCTGTCCGACGTCATCCGCGCGATGCTCGAGTACACGCGCCTCGGCTCCGAGAAGCTGGTCCCGCGCGCGCGCGACTTCCGCCCCACGTGGCTCGCGAACACGCTCGAGCGCGAGGCGCTCCGCAAGACGCCGAACGCGAAGATCACGGTCCACGACGGGACGCCGCACGGCTGGCTGCGCGCCGACGACGAGCGCATCCTCCGCGTCGCGCTGGAGCTCGTCGACAACGCGGTCTGCCACGGCGCGGGCTCGCCGATCGAGCTCACCGTCGGCAAGGACGGCGACGCGCTCGTCATCGAGGTGAAGGACCAAGGCCCCGGGATCGCGGCCGCGGATCACGCGCGGATCTTCGAGCCGTTCGCTCAGCTCTCGAGGCGCGCTGCGCGCGACAGCTCGGGGTCCGGCCTCGGGCTCGCGATCGCCGCCTCGATCACGCGCGCGCTCGGAGGGGCCCTCACCGTGGACTCCGCGCCCGGCGCGGGATCTCGCTTTTTGGCGCGCTTCCCGGTCGAGGCCTCGCGGCGGCGCGTCGATCGGCCCGAGCGGAAAGCGCCGCCGAGTGTCCTGCTCGTCGACGACGACCGCGTGAATCGCATCGTGGGCCGCCGCATCCTCGAGCGCCTCGGCTGCTCGGTCGTGCTCGCGGAGGACGGCGTCCAGGCGCTCGAGCGCTACGACGAGGACACGCTGGATCTCGTCTTGATGGACTGCGAGATGCCGGAGCTCGACGGCTGGTCCGCCACGCGGCGCCTCCGCACGGAGCGCAGCGCCTCCACCCCGGTGGTCGCGGTGACGGCCTATACGTCGGAGGAAGATCGGCGCCGCTGCTTCGAGGCGGGGATGGACGACTTCGTGCCGAAGCCGCTCTCGTCCGAGCTGCTCTCGGCGGTCCTCGAGCGCTGGACGTAGTCGCAGGCGCTCCGCACTAATCAGTCGTGAGCTTCACGGCGAGGCTCATGCTCATCTCCATGTTCTGCTTCTGACCTCGGATGTCGAGGTTCGTCTTCATCACCATGTCGATGTTCATGTCGCTGCGCGACGGGAGCACGCGCGCGGTGTCGAGCGTGAGGGTCCCGAAGCCCTGGGAGGTCATCGACTCGATCGTCGCGTTCATGCCCGGTCCGAGGCCGGGGAGCGAGGCCTCGGCGGAGGCGGCCGACTGCTTCACGTCGACGCCGAGATCCACGACCGACCCCCGGATCGCCTTCACCGTGTAGGTCATCGACTGGTTGATCTTGATGCCCATGTGGTCGGTCAGCGTGTCGACGCGCCACTGCGCGCCCTTACCGATCGCCTCGGTCGGGACCGGCGACGACATCTGCTCCATCGTCTGCTGCATCCCGGCCATCGTCTGCCGCGCCTCGGCCGACGCGGTGGGCGGGAGCTCGAGCGTCAGCCCGAGGTTGTAGCCCGTGCTCGAGATCTTGCCGGTGCCCTTCGTCCCCACGAGCTCCGAGACGGCCTTGTCGATCGACGCGGTCATCTGGGGATCGCCGCCCGCGGCGGGCTCCGCGTCGAAGGCCGTGAACTCGAAGTCGTAGGTAATGTCGCCGTTCTTCGCGACGTCGGTGACCTTCGTCTTCATCGTGACGCGCGTCGCCGGCGCGGGGTTCGACGGGAGCCGCTGCCCGCCCATCCGCATGCCGAGCGTCACCTGCATGCGGAAGGTCGCGGTCTGCTCGGCGCCCTTCTTCGGCGCGAACCGCAGCTTCACCTTCTTGCCCTCCCCCGCCTTCAGCAGGGTAACCTTCGGCCGGGACGCCGCGTCCGCGGCGAGCGGCGCCCCCGTCAGGAGCGCCGACAGCGAGAGGAGGACGGTGAGTCGCTTCATCGAGACCAGGCGTGCCACGGTTATTGGACGCCTGGCGAGGATTTCATTCAATCGGAGGCGCCGACGCCCTTCACGCCCACGATGTAGGCGTTCCAGGCGGGGTCGCTCTCGCCCCGCTCGACGCGCTTGAAGATCCCGTTGCCGTCACCCGTCTTGGGGTCGGTCCCCTCCCAGTACGGGTCGGCGCGGTCGAAGCCGGCCTCGATCAGGACCTCGCGGACCTCCGGGATGGTCCACAGGCGCCACTCGTAGACGAATGCGTCGCGGATCTTGCTGCGGTCGCTGAATGCGAAGTGGATCTTGAAGGTCCCGTGCGCGGTGACCGGATCGTACTTCTCCTGGTGCCAGATGTAGTCGAACCCGTCGTACGCGGTCTTCTCTTCGCGGTCGTCTTCGAGGGACTCGTACCCACCGAAGAGATCGAGGATGAAGACGCCGTTGTCGGCCAGCCCGGCGTAGGCGCGCTCGAAGTACGCCTTCAGCTCGGCCCGCGTCTCGAAGATGCAGTAGCTGAAGTTCTGCGCGGCGATGATGTCCGCGGGCGGGACGTCCGCGGTCAACACGTCGCCCTCGACGAGGTGGACGCGCTCGCGCGCGCTCTCGGAGATCTTCGAGAGGTTGTGCTCGCGGCCCCAAGCCAGCGGCTCGGGATCCAGATCGACGCCGTACGCGACGCGGTCCGTTTTCTTCTGAACCCACTCGCAGCACACGGCGGCGGTCCCGCAGAAGTCTTCGCGCAGCACCTTCGCGCCGCGCTTGAAGTTCTGCCGGTAGATCTTGTTGAAGAACTTCACGTCGACGTCGGGCGCTTGCACGGCGGCGAGGTAGAGCGCGTAGCGATCGGCCCGCTCCGCCTTCGTAGGTTTCTTACGCTTCTTTTTGGCCATGACTCATTCGTCATCGACGAAGCCGAGGGCGTCGCCGAGCTTCAGCGCGATCCGGTCGTGGATCCAGTGCGCGTCCCACCACTCGAGGGGCGTGACCGGGAGACCGGCGAGCATCATCGTGAAGTGGAGGTGATCGCCGAGCGCGAGACCCGTGGCACCGGTGTGCCCGATCGTCTGGCTCCGCGTGACCATGTCGCCGACCTTCACATCGATCGACGACAGGTGTCCGTAGAGGCTGGAGAGGCCGTAGCCGTGGTCGATGACGACCGCGTTCCCGTAGATCCCGAAGTACTCCGCGAGCACGACTTTGCCGTCGTTCGCGGCGGGGATCGGCGCCTTCTTCGTCGACGCGAGGTCGAAGCCGAGGTGATCCTGTTTGTCGATCGCCTTGCCCTCGTACATGTACGTGCGCCGGTCGGCGAACGACGAGAACACCTGCGCCTGCATCTGATCGAAGCTCCTCTTCCAGTAGAACTTCGGCTCGGACGCCTTCGATAGCTCGACGAGTCGCGCCGCGTTGTCCTTGCGCATCTCGCTGTTGATCGCGACGTAGTTGTCGAGCAGGGAGCCGCGGTCCTTGAACGACGGCGTCTTCCCCATGATCTTCGGCACGACGATCCCCATGAAGCGATCGGAGACGTTGATCGTGTCTTCCTTGAAGGGCTTCGGCGTGAAGCGATCGATGAAGTCGATCGCCATCTCGTTGCCCACGTCGTCGCGCGCGACGAGCTTCACCTCTTGGACGTCGCCGAGATCGTACGGGACGGCGAACAACACGAAGCGCTCGTTGTCGCGCCCGCTCGGCAACGGGTAGCCCGGGAAGAACCACTCGCCCGCCTGCACGCCGGACTCCACGGCCGTCTCGCCGACCTCGTAGACGACCGCTTCGCAGCCGCCTTGCGTGGGGTAGATGTGGCTCGAAGAGACCTCGAGCGAAGGCGGCACCAAGCGCACCGGCAGCGTCACCGACTCCGTCGTCTCGGGCCCCGCGACCGCCCAGGTCTGCGCGCCCTTCGCCCAGACCTCGATCGTCGCCTCGCCGACCCGGAGGTCCGGCGCGTTCGTCTTCTTGTCGACCGTGAGCTCGTACGACTTCGCGGCGACCGGCTCGCCCCACAGCTGATGCCAGGGCCGCGCCGTGAACGTCTCCTCGAGGAGCGTGACCTGCGTGCCTTCCTGCTTCAAGACCACGCGGATCGCGATCGGGCCGCGCTTGGGCTCCTCGACCGTGACCGTGAAGGGGGTCTTGGGGCCGAACGCCGGGAGGCCGACCTCGACGCCGACCTTCGGGGCGTCGCCGGCGCGCATCGTGAAGACCGCGCCGACCGCGAGCCCGCCGAGGACGATCAGTGCGCCGATCCCCTTCAGCATCCCGCTCCCGCGCTTCTTCCTCGGTCCCAGATCGTACACGGCGCGCCTCCCCTCGGGCGGCGCCTGCATGACACGGCGGACGGTACGTCACAAGCTTGTCCGGGGCTCGAGCACCGGGATAAAGCGGCCCGTTCGTGGGATCGCTCTTGGTCGTGGTCAACGGCAGCCGCCGCCGGCGCCGCCCTCCGCCGACGGATCGGATCCGCGCGCGCGTGGGCAAGCGCGGCGCCGTGGTCGAGACGCGCTCGGTGGAGGCGCTCGGCGCCGTCGTCGCCGACTACGCAGGCGTCGACGACGTCGTGGTGTGGGGCGGCGACGGCACCATCAGCGAGACCCTCGCCGCGTTCGCGCGCCTCGCCGCACCGCTCCCCCGCTTCACGCTCCTCCCCGCCGGCACGATGAACGCGAACGCGCGCGGACTCGGCTTCCGCGGCGGCCCGTGGCCGCACCTCGAGCGCTTCTGCGATCGCCTCGACGACGACACCGTCCCCGAGGCGCTCCGCACGCTGATCCAGGGCGGCGGCCGCGCGGGCTTCCTCTTCGGCATCGGCCTCATCCCGAACTACCTCGCGGTCTACGAGCAAGCCGACCGCGGCGGGCTCGTCCCGGCCTTCCGCGCGCTGGGCATCGCCGCGCTGAGCCTCTTCTCCGGCGTCGAGGAGGACGAGTTCTTCCGCGGCTTCGAGGCCCGCGTCGCCGGCGACGACGCGCCATTCGTCGCGGGCCGCTACACGAACCTCTCCGCCGGCGGCACCGAGTACCTGCCCCTCGGCTTCAAGCACTACCCACGCGCCGGCGAGCACCCGGGCCGCTTCCACTTCGTGGCCCACCGCTTGTCTCCGCGCCGCGCCGCCATGGAGCTCTACCCGATCCGCCGAGGCCGCGGCATGCAGGACTGCGAGCAGGCCCTCTTCGAGCGCGTCACGATCGAGCTCGAGGCCCCGGAGGTCTTCACGTTCGACGGCGAGCTGTACCCGCCGGTGGATCGGATCGAGCTGGTCGGCCGACCGGTGCGCCTGACCCGGCCGTAGCCACTACACCAAGCTCGGCGCGCGCGCCGCCGCTTGCCCCGCGAGGGTCCGCGGCGTCGCGCCGTTCGCGACGATCTGCACGACCTCCTCGAGCGCCGGCCCGTCCTCGCGGAAGTCGATCTCCGTGGTGTCGATCGTGAGCACCGGGCAGAGGTCGAACGTCCGGAAGAAGCGGCCGTAGGCCTCGCCGAGGTCGCGGATGTACTCCGGGTCCATGTCCATCTCGTAGGCGCGGCCGCGCTCGCGGATGCGGTCCATCACTACGTCGTGATCCGCGCGCAGGTAGATGACGAGATCCGGCGTCACGACCTGCGGTCGCAACACCGAGAACAGGTTCTCGTACACCGCGAGCTCGTGCTCCTCGAGCGTGAGCACCGCGAAGATGCGGTCCTTGTCGAAGACGTAGTCCGAGATCGTCTTCGCGCGGAACAGGTCGCCCTGCGCGAGGACCTCCTGCTGCTTGAAGCGCGACATCAGGAAGAACAACTGCGTCGACAACGCGTACGCGCGCCGGTCCGTGTAGAAGCGCGCGAGGAACGGGTTGTCCTCGAACTCCTCGAGCACCGTCCGCCCGGCCACGTGCTTCGCGAGCTGGTGGACGAGCGTCGTCTTGCCGACCCCGATCACGCCCTCCACCGCGACGTACCGATGGCCCGTCCGCTGCCCCGCCAGCCCCGCCCCACTCACCGCGTCGTGTGCCCTACTCAACACCGCCCGCATTTGTCGAGCGGCCTGTGCCAAGGTCTCTCGCGAAGCGAGCGACCGATATGGCCGAGGTTGACCCTTCGCCCGGTTTGGTGTCCGGTTCACCTCGATGTCGATGAAGCGGATTCGACCCGTCACCTTCGCGCTCGCGCTCTTCGGCCTCGCAGCCGGGAGCGTCTCCTGCGCCGCGTCGCTGTGCGAGCGGAAGCACAACTACATGGCGACGCAGTGCTCCGGCGGCGACGTCGCGTACTCGCCCGACGCCATGTGCGAAGAGAAGGTGAAGCGCTGCAACGCCGCGCAGATGGCCGCGTTCGAGGGCTACGTCTCGTGCCTCGAGTCGCAGGGGATCTGCAGCCTCGACGCGATCGCCCAATGCGCCGAGCAGCACCCGGGCGGCGTCAACCTGGCTTGCTGAAGCGCGTCCGCGCCGCGTTGAAGGCCGCCGCGGAGCCCGACCGGGCACCCGCGATGCAGGCGTACATGAAGAGCGAGATGCCCTTTTTGGGTGTCTCGTCGCCCAACCTCAAACGCGTCACGAAGCCCCTCTTCGACGCCGAGCGCCTCGACACCTTCGAGGCCTGGCGCGACACCGCGCTCGAGATGTGGCGCGGCGCGAAGCACCGCGAAGAGCGCTACGCCGCGCTGAGGTTCTGCGAACACCGCTACTACAAGAAGTTCCACACGCTCGCCGCGCTCCCGATGTACGAGGAGATGATCGTCGACGGCGCGTGGTGGGACTACGTGGACTGGATCGCCGCTGGCCGCCTCTACCCGATCCTCCTCGACGATCCGGCCCCGATGAAGCGTACGATGCGCGCGTGGGCGCGCGGCGACGACCTGTGGAAGGCGCGCAGCAGCATCCTCTGCCAACTCAAAGCGAAGGACGCGATCGACCTCGAGCTCCTCTACGACTGCATCGCGCCCTCGATCCCGTCCAAGGCGTTCTTCCTCCGGAAGGCCATCGGCTGGGCGCTCCGCCAACACGCGAAGATCGACCCCGACGAAGTCCATCGCTACGTGAAGGCGAACGCCGACGCGCTCTCGGGCCTCTCCAAACGCGAAGCGCTCAAGGGCACGGGCTACGCGATCCCTTGACGTCGGCCCGCATCGATGCGCCAAAGGGGCCCATGCGGAAAGCCACGACGCTCGCCCTGACGCTCGCCCTCGTCGCCTGCAAACAGACGAACGAGACGAAGGCGCCCCCCACCGACACGACGAAGGCCGCCGAGAAGCCCGCCGAGGATCCAGAGGTGAAGGCGCTCGAGAAGAAGGTCGCGCAGTTCGCCGAAGCGGAGCTGACCGCGGACGTCTCCAAGCTCCCCGAGAGCGAGAAGAAGGCGCTCGATCTGATCATCGAGGCGTCCAAGCTCCTCGACCCGGTGTTCGACCGTCAGGCGTACGCCGACAACCCGACGCTCCGCGAGAAGCTGATGGAGGACGCCAGCCCCAAGGGCAAGCTCAAGCTCCGCTACTTCGACATCATGCGCGGACCGTGGGACCGGCAGGACCATCACGCGAACTTCGCGATCGATCGCGAGCACGTCCCGGGCGCCGGCTTCTACCCCGTCGACCTCACCGCCGACGACTTCAAGGCCTACGTGAAGGCGCACCCCGATCAGAAGGACGCCCTCGAGTCGCTGTTCACGGTCGTGGTCCGCGACGGCGACGGCCTGAAGGCCATCCCGTACCGCGAGCACTACAAGGAGTGGCTCGAGCCGGCGGCCGCCAAGCTCCGCGCGGCGGCGGATGCGACCGAGAACGCGTCGCTCGCCAAGTTCCTCCGGTCGCGCGCCGACGCCTTCGAGTCCGACGACTACTACGTGTCCGACAAGGACTGGATGGATCTCGAGAGCCTCGTCGAGGTGACGATCGGGCCGTACGAGACCTACGAGGACAAGCTGCTCGGCCTCAAGGCGTCGTACGAGTCGTTCGTCACGGTGAACGATCCGGAGGCGTCGAAGAAGCTCGCGAAGTACAAGGAGCTGCTCCCGAAGATGGAGTCGCACCTCCCCGTCCCGGACAAGGTGAAGACCAAGCGCGGCGCCGAGAGCCCCATCCGCGTCGTGGACCTCGTCTACTCCAGCGGTGACGCCCGCAAGTCGGTGCAGACGATCGCGTTCAACCTCCCGAACGACGAGCGCGTCCGCAAGGAGAAGGGCGCCAAGAAGGTCCTGCTCCGCAACAGCATCGAGAAGAAGTTCGACCTCATCCTCCGCCCGATCGCGAAGCAGATCCTCGACCCGGCGCAGCTCGAGCACCTCTCCGCGAGCGCGTTCTTCAACCAGGTGCTCTTCCACGAGCTGTCGCACAGCCTCGGCCCGGCGTTCACGAAGAAGGACGGCAAGAAGGTCGAAGTGCGGATGGCGCTCGAGTCGAGCTACTCGCCGATCGAGGAGTGCAAGGCGGACGTCATGGGCGCCTACAACATCCTCTACATGATCGAGCTCGGCGAGATGGAGAAGGACTTCCGCATGAAGCTCCTCCACTCGTACTTCGCGGGCCTGTTCCGCAGCGTGCGCTTCGGCGTCGCGGAGGCGCACGGGCGCGGCGCGGCGGTGCAGATCAACCGCTTCCTCGAGGCGGGCGGCGCGACGTTCGACGAGGCCACCGGCAAGTTCACCGTCCACCCGGACAAGCTCGAGAAGGCCATCG
>JAUHYN010001182.1 GCA_030426505.1 bacterium
TGCTCGACGACGACGTCGCCGTCTGTCGCGTCATCGCGCGGTGGGTCGGGCGGCGGGGTCGCCGCACGGTCGAGCTGACGGACGGGCGTCAGCTCGACGAGCAGGATCTGACCTCGGTCGGGTGTCTCTGCCTCGACCTCAACCTGCCGGACATCGACGGGCTGAAGCTGCTCGAGCGGATCGTCACCGCCGATCCGGATCTGCCGGTCATCGTGATCACCGGGCGGGAGGACATGTCGGCGGCCGTCGCTTCGATGCGCGCCGGCGCGTACGACTACATCGTGAAGCCGCTCGTGCAGGAGCGGCTCGAGGTCTCGGTGCAGCACGCCCTCGAGCGTCGCGCGCTGACGAATCGAATCGCGCGCGCCGCGTCGCAGCCGGGTCGCGACGCGTCGCCGGCGGTCATCGGGCGCAGCGCGCCGATGGTGGAGTTGGCGCGTCAGGTGCGCCGCGTCGTGGACAGCGACGTCATCGTCGCGATCCGCGGCGAGGCCGGGACGGGCAAGGAGCTCGTCGCGCGCGCGATCCACGACGACGGTCCGCGCGCCCACGCGCCGTTCGTCACGATGAACTGCGCCGCGATCCCGGAGATGCTGCACGAGTCCGAGCTGTTCGGCCACGAGCGCGGCGCGATCTCCGGCGCGACCGGCGCGCACTCCGGGCGTGTGGAGGAGGCCCGCGGCGGGACGTTGTTCCTCGACGGCGTCGATGACCTCAGCCCGCTGACGCAAGCCACCTTGCTCCGCGCGATCCAGGACAAGCAGGCGCGTCGCGTGGGCGGGAGCCAGGCGTACGATCTCGACGTCCGGATCATCTGCTCGACCCGGCGTGATCTCCTCGAAGAGGTGAAGGCCGGTCGGTTCCGCGAGGACCTCTACTTCCGGCTCGTCGTGTTCCCGATCCGCGTGCCGTCGCTGCGCGAGCGCCGCGACGACATCCCGCTGCTCGTGAACCACTTCATCCGCAAGCACTCCGAGGGCGTGCGCGCCGTGAAGCGGATCGCGCCGGCCGTCCTCGACACGTTCGCGCGCTACGAGTGGCCGGGGAACGTGCGGCAGCTCGAGAACATCGTCCACCGCGCCGTGCTCTCGATGGATGGCGAGGAGCTCCTCGTCGATCACCTCGCTTCGGAGCTGCGGGAGATCGGCGGCTCGTCGAACGGCGCATCGCGCGGCGGCGCGCTCGGCGACGACGACGAGGTCATCCCGGTCCGCGAGCTCGAGCGCCGCGCGATCAAGAAGGCGCTGCGACTCTCCGGCGGCAGCGTCGAAAAGGCGGCCAAGCTCCTCGGCATGGGCCGCGCGACGCTGTACCGGCGCCTCGCGCACTACGACAAGAACGGCGGCGAACTCTAGGAGTCCGCAGCAAGATCTCCCGAGCGCATCAGGCGCTGAAGCGTCGCACCGAGGAGCTGCCCGCTGGTCGCTGAGAGCTAGGCTAAGGGAGGCGGATGAGCTGTTCCCGCTCGAACGCCTCGATGATCTCCAACGCCTCGAGGTCGTGCATCGGGCTCACCTCGATGATCGCCTGCACCGTCCGCTTCCCGTCGATCCGCGCCAGGATGTAGCGCTGCTTCGCGCTGAGCGCGCGCCGCTCGTCGTACGACGGCACGCGCACCACCTCGGGGATCGCTTCGCGCCGCGTCTCGCGGATGACCTTCGCCTCCGCGTGGAACTCGGACGGGACGGGGAGATCGGTCGTCGGCTCCGACGGCGTGATGAGCCCGAGCTCGTACAGCGACAGCAGCGCCGACGCGATCTGGTAGTCCGTCGCGTGCAGCTCGAGCGTCATCTCCGCGACCGAGAGCCCGGCGCGGCAGAGCTCGATGATGCGCCCGTCGAGATCGTCCGGCGTGGCGGTGCGCGGGACCTTCGCGTCGTCGACGATCGCGAGGTGACTCGGCGTGGGGAACGCGAGCTCGAACCGGCGCCAGACCTCTTCGCGCATCACGCCCTCGGCGTGGAGGTCACGGAGCGGGACGGCGACCTCGATCTTCGCTTCGCCGCGGGCGGGCGGCTGGGCCTCGAACGCGAAGCGCCCCGCGCGCCACTTGAAGCCGTCGAGGAGCGACTCGCTGATCTTCACGCGGAGGCACTGGATCACCTGCTCCTCCGGGACGATCCCGATCATCACCAGAATGCGCCCGAGCAGGACGCTCGTCTCCCGCTGGGTGTCGAAGGCGCGCTGGAGCTGGTCCTCGGTGAGGAGCCCGAAGTGGAGGAGGAACTGGCCGAAGTACTCGCGCGCGGTGTTCGACGTGGCGCGGACGGCCATGCCGTCCTCGACGTCGAAGGTCTTGGTCGTGGCGCCGTCCTCGATGGTGAGGGTCCCGGCGAGGCCGCGGTGGGCCAACCAGATGACGACGTCCGCGAGCGGCATGACCGCGATGTCGCCCTCGATTCGCCCCATCGCGCGTGGTTCTACGCGATCCTTGTCTTGGCGCAACCTTCCTGTTGAGATTCGAATTCGATGAGCGAAGTCTCGGTCACCGTCTACACGCGCCCCGACTGCAAGCTCTGCAAGCCCGTCATCGAGACGATCGAACGCGTCGGTGAAGACATCGACTTCGCGTTCGAGACCGTCGACATCTCCGACGACGCCGAGCTCACGCGCAAGTACGGCAACGAGATCCCGGTCGTCGCGATCGACGGGCGCAAGGCCTTCAAGGGCCGCATGACCGAACAAGCCTTCCGCAAGCGCCTCGACAAGGCGATGGGCGGCAAGGCGCGCGCGTCGGACGGCCCGCGCGTCGACGCCCTCGAGAACCTCGAGCCTCGCCCGTGGATCCCGGCGCCCGCCGTCTCCGCCTTCCTCGCCGTCGGCGTATTCGGCGCGTTCGGCTACCAAGTCGCCG
>JAUHYN010000071.1 GCA_030426505.1 bacterium
CACGGATCCGAGCTTCGCGACGACGCCGCGTCCGCAGGTGTCGACGTCATCGCCGGGTCACGAGATCGACATGCACCCGAACGGGATGCAGATCCCCGCCGGGCCGACCGTGCCGAACGCGCCGAGCGCCTCGCGCGAAGCGCCGCCGCCGCGTTTGCCGCCGCGCTCCGCGTCGTCGCCCGGACAGGTCGCGGCCGAGCTCACCACGCCGGCCGCGATCCACACGGGGCCGGACGTCAGCGACCTCGCGGTGAAGCCGCCGCCGGGTTCGGGTTCGGGTTCGCGCGCTCGGGAAGACTCGCCGCGCAAGCTCGTCTCGGGCGTTGACGAGAGCGGTCCGCAGGAGCCGGTCCTCGGTCGCAAGAAGAAGCCGAAGCGCGCGAAGGCCGACGTGCCCGCGACGGGGATCCTCCGCTCCGGGAAGCTCGAAGACGCACCGGCCGCGATCGTGTTGCGCCGCCTGGTCGACGCGCGCGCAGAGGGCGTCGTCGAGTTCCGGTGCGGGCTGATCTGGAAGCGCGTCTTCATCGCGAACGGCGCTCCGATGGGCATCACCTCCAACATGGGGATGGAGCTGATCGGCGAGCACCTCGTGAAGGCCCGCAAGATCTCGCGCTCGGCGCTCGACCGCGCGCTCGCCGCGTCCGAGCGGACCGGCCAGGCCCTCACGGTCACGCTGCTCGACCAGGGCGCGATGGACCGCGAGACCCTCGAGGAAGAGCTCGGCAAGAACCTCGCCGCGCGCCTCCAGGAGGTGCTCGAGTGGCGGTGGGGCACGTTCGAGTATCGCGAAGAGCCGGCGAACAACACCGACATCCTCCCGCGCCTCGACCTCGACGCGCTGCTGCGCAAGGCGACGGAGAACCGCGTCCACGAGTCGAGCGACGGCCTCGATCCCGCGGACACCGGCGAAGACAACCCGCAGAAGAAGCTCAAAGAGGCGCTGCGGGTCGCGCGGTCGATCTCGAAGAGCGGCGGGAAGGGGCGCGTCGAGCGGCCCTGGCGCAACAGCAAGCCGTGATTTCCTGCGCGCGATTTCGTGAATGACCTGCTAGCTTTCTCGGCCTGATGTCCGACGATCGCGCTTACCGAATCCTGGTGACCTTCGACGCTGCCGCCGAGCGGTTCGAAGGGCGTGTGCCCGAGCTGGGCGTGTCCGCGAAGGGCGAGACGCGCAGCGAGGCGATCGAGAACACCGAAGTGGAGATCGAGGCGCGCATCGCCGCCGCCGCGAGCGCGTCCGAGTCGTTGCCGCCGCCGGCCGACGCGTCGGAGCCCGAGCCGGGCGAAGTGACGATCAAGCTCGCCGGTCCGCTGATGAAGGACCTCGCGTACCACGCGAGCCGCAGCGAGATGGGCGTCGACGAGTTCGCGACGCAGCTGTTGTTCCGGGCGATCGGTTCGCTCGGCGGCGAGGGGCCCGCGCGTCGCCCGCGCCCGAAGAAGACCGAGAGCGAGGATGAGCAGCCGCAGTCCGATCGCGACGGGCGCGGACGCGGCCGGGGCCGAGGTCGCGGGCGCAACCGCAACAACGAAGGCTACCGCTCGGACATGGACGACCAGGCGAACTTCCTCGCCTACGTGCGCGACATGGAAAAGGGCGGTCGCGGTCGCCGCTAGTTCTCACAGGTTGATCCGGAGCGAGCGCAACAGGCGCCGCTTCGGGACGTCGATCGCGACGAGTCGACCGCGCGAGTCGACGAGCACCAACAGGTTCCCGTAGGCGCGCGCGCGGCACTCGGCGGTGCCCTGCAGCATCACGGACGCGAGTCGTTCGCCCCGCGCGAGATCGTAGACGACCACCTGACAACCGAGCGCGTGGGTCGCGATGACGGCGGTCCACTCGTGGGTCGCGACCAGGCGCGCGGAGTCCGTGGTCGGGAGCAGATCGATCGGGTGCTGCACCGGGCCGTTCGGGCCGATCGTCTCCAGGCAGAAGGTCCGCGCGAGGGTCTGCTCGTCCTCGCCGCCCGAGTCGATCCGGCGCACGACGATCACGTCGCAGTTCGGGAGGAAGCCGCCCGCGTCGATGCCGTACTCGGCGCGTTCACGGGGGACGCTCGCGCGGTGGCGCGGGGTGAGGCTCGGCAGCTCGAAGCGCCACACGTCGGCGGCGCCCTCGTCGTTCCCAGTGGCGGCGGCGAGAGAGCTCGCCGAGCGCGCGATCTTCAACGCGTCGCAATCCGCGTTGCGCCAGACGGAGACGAAGCGTCGCGCCGTCGCGTCGATCGCCTCGAGGCCGCTGCCGGTGTTCACGAACCAGGTCCAGCCGTCGAAGGTCTCGGCCGCCGCGGTGAGTCGGGCCTCGCACCAGTGCGTCGCGCGCATCCGCGCGACGTCGAGGCGGGCGAGGCGCCACACCTCACCGCGCCGCGCGCCGAGGATCGCGCGGTGGCCACCGTCCGACGCGATGATCCGTTCGGTCGGGTGATCGATGTGCCGACTGATCTTCCCGGCGCGATCCACGATCGCGCAGCCCGTCTCGCCGAGCGCCACCACGAAGCGTCCGTCGGGGAGCGCGGCCACGTCGACGAGGCACGAGGTGCCGGCGTCGGCTTCGTCGATCTGGAGATCGAGCGGTCGCGACGCGGTCGCGCGCTTCGACCGGTGCGGGCGATCGGCCTCGAGCACCGGGTCGTTCGAGAGGCGCCCGAGCGCGCGATACGTCGCGGCGTCGGTGTGCGCGCCGAGCGCTTCGTCGCGGTACAGCGAGCGGAGCGCGGCGCGCGCGAGCACGCGCAGCGGCGGGGTCGCGGTCGCCTTCGTGAGCGCGCCGCGGAACGCGTCGCGGACCGGCGCCGTGTCGAACGCGGCGTCGTCGAGGAGCTCGAGGGCGCGTCCGCGGAGGCTCTCGTAGCGATCCGGGAGGAGCTCGAGCGCGCGGACGATCATGCGCGCGCCCGGGGCCCCGCCCACCGCGAGGGCGGCCTCGATCCACGGGAGCGCGAGGTGTCGCCCCTCCTCGACCGGCCACGCGGTGTCGACCGCTGCGACGAAGTCGCCCGCGTCCGCGAGGGCGTCGGCCCAGAGGAGTCGGAGCGCGTCGGCGGCGCCCTTGTCGCTGCGTTGGAGTCGCACGATCGCGTCGCCGAAGGCGTCGTGGCGCTTCGCGTAGCGGACGGCGCGGTCGTAGCGCTTCGCGAGGAACCACTGGCGGACCACGAGCCCCGGCGCGAGGCCGCGCGCCTCCGCGAGCTCCGCCGCTTTGACGAAGCGACCGTGTCGTTCGAGGAGCTGCACGGCTTCCTCCGGAGCGCCGAGCAACTCGGCGAGCACGAAGGCGGCCTCTTCGATGCGCTCCTGGCGGACGAGTCGTTCGTAGAGGCGGCGGTAGCGCGCGCGCAGGAGCTCGTAGAGATCGTCGCCGAGCATCATCGCGCGTCCGCGGCCCGAGCCGCGCGGGCTGATGCGGAGGTCGTCGCGTGGGTTAGGGACGGAGAACGACGGGCGCGTGTCGGCCGTGCTGTCGCCGGCGAGCGGGATCGCGTGGCGGAGCGCTTCGTCGTCGTCGGAGTCGAGCATGTCGACGAGCTTCCGCAGATAGTCGGCTTGGCGTCGGCCGAACACACGGTAGAGGCGGCTCGCGATCGTCAGCGCGACGACCGCGCGGTCGATGCGATCGCGGAGGCGCTGCCACGCGCTCTTCCGTTCGGGCGGCGCCTCTTCGGAGGCTGCGCCGCCGTCGCTCGATCCGGCGCGGAACGCGGTGCGGAGCGCGTGGGCCCAGCGCCGCCACCAGGGGAGGGGCTCGGCGCCGGGCTCCTCTGCGCCGTGGATCGCGCGGATCAACGCGGCTCGTTCGGGGGTGGGTGCGGCGACGTCGAGCACGTCGCGCACGTCGGAAGCGGCGACCACGCGGAGCGGAGCCGGGGGCGGTTCGCCGAGGGACTCCGGTTCGATCACGGCGAAGTCGGAGAGGTCGAACCACGCTGTGAGGTCGACGCGCCGCGCGACGTCGAGGTCGGCCTCGGCGATCTCGCTCGCGTCGAAGAACGCGGCGACGTCGGGGAACGCGGTGATCTCCGGCGACGCGACGAGGCCCTGTTCGGAGCGTACGAACGGGAGGCCGAGCGCTTCGTGGGTCCGCATCGACACCGGCGGCGCGAGCGTCACGAGGTACCGACCTTCGAGCCGAAGGACGCGCGACCGCATCGTCCAAGTCTTCAGGACGCGCTCGCGCGCGGCGCGTTCGCCGACGAGACCGGGATCGATCAGGAGCGCGGCGACGTCGATGCGGCCGCGGTGGAGCAGGCGTTCGGCGCGTCGCTTCACGTGCCGAGCCTCATCGGGAGGAAGGAGCGGAGGATCCGCGCGCGGTCGGCGTCGATGATGACGATCTGGTCGTGTCCGTTGTGGACGACCACGAAGTGGGCGTAGACGAGCGCGCTCTCGAATGCGCTCTCGTCCGCCCAGATCTCGTAGGGCGGTGCGTTCGCGGTGTGGACCTCGATGCGGTCGCGCGCGGCCGTCGCCGCGACCACGCCTACTCGGAACGGGCGATCTCGCGAGGGGGTATACGCGCCGAGGACGGTGCGATCGTCGGGGACGTCGATCGGCGCCAGCGGGCGCGTCGGAGGCCACTCGGCGTCCCACCGATTCGGGGAGCCCACCGGGATGTACGCGCCGGCCTCCACCACCACGACCTCATGGTCGCGACACAGCGCGCCGAAGCCCGACTCGGAGCCGACGGGCCACTCGATCCTGGACGGCCTCGTGTCGCGGAGCTGTGGCCGGTGTTCGAAGCTACGACGGTACTCGTCGAGGTCGAACCTGGCGACCTTGGTTCGTAGCACACCGTCGCTGTCGATGCGGCGGAGGTGCGTTCGCCCGTCGCGCGCGACGATGACCCAGAGTCGCCCCGCGCGACGCCCGGCCGCGACGACGTCGGTCTCGACGCGGCGGATCGTCTTGGCCACGGCGTCGACCGCGAGGACGTCGCCGCCGTCAGTGTGCCAGTAGAAGAGGTCGCCGATCGCGATCAGGACACCCAGCGGCGCGTCGGCGCCCGGCGCGATCAGCTGGACGTCCTTCGCCTCCAGCTCGATCTGCGACTGGAGCTGCCCACGCTTCGAGCGTCGGCTCAGCACCGGCGTCGCCTCGTCTACGCTCAACACCCAGTAGTTCTTCTTCCACCAGCCCACGGCGCAAATCGGTCCGCGTTGCGCGCCGAGGTGGCGCGGGTGCGCGAGTGACTCGAGCGTCCGCTGCGGGAAGCCCAACGCGAGGACGCCGGCCTTCGTCCGCATCAACAGGCGCCGCCCGTTCGCCGACACCACGAGGCTCGCGCCGTGTGCGGCGAGCGGGATGCGCGCCGGGGTCGGCTTCTTCACCTCGAACGGATCCCGGAGCAGGCGAACGCAGGCGCGCGGCTCCGGGAGTTCGAGCGCGGCCGGTCGCGGCGCTTCGGTTCGCGCGGCCGAGGAACGCTCGACGCGCAGCTCGAGCGCGCGCGCGTCGACGTCCATCGACTCCTCGACGTGGACGTGGTTCGCAGAGAGCCCTTCGATCAGGCGCGCGGTGTGGTCGCCGCCAATGAACCAGAGGTCCTCGAGCGGAGTCTCCTCTGTGGCGAGGCCGAGGCGGAACGCATCGACGTCGTCGCGCGTCGCTTCGAGCGCGGAGCGCGTGAGGAGGAGGTTGAGGACCGACTGCTCGTCGACGTGACCGAACGTCCGCCGCGCGCCGTCCTGCAACACGCCCCACGAGAACGGGACGTTCGCGCGGCGCGCGCGTCGGGCGAGGACGATCAGCGTCGCGAGGTGTGCGATCCGCGGCGCGCCGATCTGGTGAGGGCCGGCGTCGAACAGCGCGACCGAGAAGCGCGACGCCGACGGCGAACGCCGCGCGACCTCGAGGAACGTGTGCTCCGACATCGCCGCGCGGCGGAGGAACTCCATCGGGACCTCCTCCGCGATCGCCCACTCCGAGAGGAGGAGGCGCTCGTAGCTGCCGCGTCGCGTGAGTCCGCCGAAGCCGTCGGGCGCTCCGTCTCCGTCCGACGCGTGGTGGTGCAGCGGACCGATCGCGGCCGCGATCCGCGGGAGCCAAGGCAAGAGCGTCGCGGCGACGTCGTGGGGGAAGAGCGCGAGCTCCTCCGCCCAGTCGCCGAGCGCGTGCGGCAGCCCGATCATCCGACCCTCGTCTTGTCGAGGACGCTCCGGCTCACCGGGCGCAGCGCGTCCAAGCGAATGATGCGCGAAGGCCTCGGGAGGATCGCCGCGGTGCGGATCGTGATCAGCGCGTCGAGCACCGCGGGCGAGACGCTCGGTGCGTCACGCGTGGGGACGAGCAGCCGAGGCGCGTCCGGGTGGCGGCCGAGGTATTGGATGCCGTCGACCCAGGGGAGCGCATCGCGCGCGCCGCACACGAGGACGAGCCGATCCGTCGCGACCCCTTCGAGCGCGGCGAGGCGGTCGTCGTCGAATCCCAGCAAGCGAGCGACGAGCCGCGCGGCGACGTCACCCTCCGCCCACGCCGCACAGGGCGCGAGCGGAGGTTCGCGCGCCGTCCACGTGATCCGAAACGGCGTCACGACACTTCGACGATCGGCTGCGGCGGCGAGATGTGTTGGAGGATCGCGGCCCGCACCTCGGCGACGGAGCCGGGGAGGCCGGTCGGCGCGTACGCTGCGTCGATCTCTCTCGCGACGCCTTCGAGCTTGAGCTGCCACGCCTCGCGGTCCTTCGGATCGTCGCCGGGCGGGGCGTCGAGGAGCGCGCGGCCCTCGCGGGCGATGCGCTCCGCGCGCGCGAGCGGACCGAGCGAGGCGTACTCCGCGGCGCTCGCGAGCGCGGTGCTCTTCGACGCTTCGAGGAGATCGCCGAGCGCGTCGCGTGCGATCTGTTGGCCGGCGATCGAGGGTACGGCGTACACGATTGGCCAGAGGTCCGCGCTCGTGGGGGACTCGCGACCGTCGAGCGCGGCGGCGGCGGCGATCAGCCGCTGCAGCTTCACAGCGCGTCGGTCGGAGAGGACGACGCCGTGTTTGCGGAGCGCGCGGATCGCGTGGGCGATCTCGCTCCGCACGCCCGCGAGGTTCGCGCGCCGCGCGACTTCGGCGAGCGCGTCGACGTTCGCCATGTCGATACCCTCGATCGTCTGCTGCTCGAGCGCCCAGCCACTCTCGAGGAGATCCTCGAGCGACGGGTCCGGGATGCCGTCCACGAAGAAGCGCACGAGGAAGCGATCCGCGAAGGCGTCGAGTGCGTCGTCCTCGGGGAGGGCGTTCGTCGCGCCGACGCATACGCGGAGCGGCACGTCGATCGCGGTGTGACCGCGCACGAAGCGGCGCTCGTTGAGGATGCCGAGGAGCGTGTTGAGGATCGCGGTGGAGCCGAGGAAGACCTCGTCGAGGAACGCGATCTCCGCCTCGGGGAGCATCCCCGTCGTCTCGGTCTCGACGACGCCGTCGCGCAGCTTCCTCAGATCGACCGGCCCGAAGATCTCGTTCGGCTCGGTGAAGCGTCCGAGCAGGTACTCGAAGTAGCGACCGCCCAGCGCCTTCGCGACGCGGCGGACCGCTTCGCTCTTCGCGGTGCCGGGGGGCCCGACCACGAGGACGTGTTCGCGCGCGATCGCGGCGAGCGCGATCAACTCCACGAGGGCTTCGCGGTCGATGAGGTTCTTACGCGCGTGGGCGAGGGCGCCCGCGACGAGCTCGGCTGGGTGGGCGATGCCGAGAGCGTATCAGCGGCGCCGATTCTCGTGGACAGCCTCGGGCTCTCCCGAACCGGCTTGACCGCTCGCGGCGGCGCGCGAACGCTACGCGCCGTGCATGCCCTGGAGGCGGTGTTCGAGGCGCGCGCGCCGAAGTGGCTGCGCAGCGCGCGTGCGCAGCGGCTCTTCGGGATCCCGCAGACGGTGGAGGTCTTGCGGGCGCTCCCGCGCGAAGGCGTTCGTTTCGAGGACGTCGTGGCGGCGCTCCGCGTGCGCCACCGGATCGCGATCGACGCTGCGGGCCTCGATCACGTGCCGACGTCGGGCCCGGTGGTCGTCGCGGCGAACCACCCCTACCCGATCCTCGACTACTACGCGCTCGCGTACACCGTGGAGCAGCGGCGGGCGCCGGTCCGGGTGGTCGTCGACGATCTCTCGCGGCCGATGACCGAGCTCCACCCGCTCCTCGCGTTCGTCGGTAGCGACGATGAAGAACGGGGCGCCTTCTGGGCGACGCAGTCCGCGTTCCTGCGCGAGGGCGGCACGATCGTGATCTTCCCCGCGGGCCAGACGAACTACCGCGACGGTCGCGGCGTCGCCGTGGAGACGCCGTGGCGCGGCGGCGCATTGAAGCTGGCGAGCCTCGCAGGCGCGAAGATCGTCCCGGCGTTCGTGTCCGCGTCGACGAGCCGCGGGTACAACGCCCTGCGCCGCGTGCTCCCGCGTTCCGTCGTGCAGAACCTCAACCTCCGCGAAGCGCACGCGCGATCGGCACAGGTGGCGGTGAAGTTCGGGGCGCCGCTCGACCCCGCCCAGCTCACGCCGGACGCACTCCGCGACGCGGTGTACGCGACGGGCGGAGTGGAGTTCACGGTGCGACGGCGCGGCCGTCCTGCTTCAGCACCGCGCCGTCCTTCATCACGAACGTGACGTCCTGAAGTCGCTTCACGTCGGCGATCGGATCACCGCGCACCGCGACGAGGTCCGCCAGCATCCCCTCCGAAACCGCGCCGAGGCGATCCTTTGCGCCGACCAGCTCCGCCGCGACGATCGTCGCGGACCGGATCGCGTCCATCGGCTTCATCCCCGCCTCGACCATGTACTGGAACTCGCGCGCGTTCGTGCCGTGCGGACTCACGCCGCAGTCCGTACCGAACGCGATCTTCACCCCGGCCGCGTGGGCCTTCGCGAACGTCTCCTTGATCTGCGCGCCGATCACCGCCGCCTTCGGGCGCACGACCTCCGGGAAGAAGCCCGGCTCCTTCGACTTCAGGGCCACCCACTCGCCCGCGCTGATCGTCGGCACGTAGTACGCGCCGCGCGACTTCATCAACGCGATCGCTTCGTCGTCGAGGTACGTCCCGTGCTCGATCGACGTGACGCCCGCGCGCAGCGCTCGCTTGATCCCCTCCGCGCCGTGCGCGTGGACCGCGACCGTGAAGCCGTAGTCCTTCGCCGTCGCGACGACGGCCTCGAGCTCTTCCTTCGTGAACTGGGGGTTCTGTCCGCTCTTCGCGAGGCTGAGCACGCCGCCGGTCGCGGTGAGCTTGATGAGATCCGCGCCGTCCTTGTAGCGCTGCCGCACCGCCTTCCGCGCCTCGTCCGGCCCGTTGATCACGCCCTCCTTCGGGCCCGGGTCCGCCTTCAGATCCGCGTTGAGGCCGTTCGTCGGATCCGCGTGCCCGCCGGTCGTCGCGAGCGACTTCGCCGCCGTGAAGATCCGCGGCCCGACCGTCCACCCCTTCGCGATCGCGTCGCGCAGCGACACCGAGACGTTGTTGCGATCGCCGAGGTCGCGCACCGTCGTGAAGCCGGCGAGGATCGTGCGCCGCGCGAACTGGGCCGCGCGCAGCGCGATGTCCGCGTCGTTCATGAAGAAGCGCTCCGAGTAACTCTTCTCGCTGAGCTCGCCGGTCAGGTGCGTGTGCATGTCCATGAACCCGGGGAGGACGGTGTGGTCCTTCAGGTCCACGAGCGTCTCGCCCGACTTCGCCGCGACGAACCCCGCCTTCACGCCCGCGATCTTCGCGCCCTCCACGCGGATCGTGACGCGCTCGACGACGGCCGACGCGCGCACGTCCACGAGCTTGCCGGCGTGGATGACGTACGTGGTCTTCGGGGTCGCCGCGGAAGCCGGCGTGGCGCAGGCGATCAGAGACGTCGACGCGAGGAGCAGGGGCAGGCGCACCGACGCATCATCGCGAATCGAGGTGGACCGCACCACCCCGACTCAGCGCCAGTAACACTCCGGCCAGGCGCGGCACGAGTTCTCGGACGTGTGTCGACTGCACTGCCACGCGCCGCCGGTGCATTCGGCGTCGCGCCAGTAACAGCCGCGCTGCGCGTTGCACGAGCCGCTCGAGCCGCGCGATCCGCACGACGCCGCGCCGCCCACGCAGCGCTCGTCGTAGTAGTCCCAGCGGCAGCCGAGTTGATAGCCGCACTGCGAAGGCGAGTAGAACGACTGACACGCCCACGCCGAGCCGTAGCACTCCTCGTACGTGTAGTAGCAGCCGGGGTTCTCGGAGCACGTCGACGGCGAGTAGCGCGCATCGCACGCGGTGACCGCGCCGTAGCACGCGCCGCCCGATCCGGATCCGGATCCCGATCCGGTCTGCGCGTTGCTCCCGCCCGACATCGATCCGCCGTTCGTGCCGCCCATCATCGATCCGTTCATCGGCGAACCGTTCGGCGGCTCGCGGCCCTCGCGGATCTCCGTCCCGTCGCGCGGGTCGTCGTAGGTCGGGACGGCGTCGGCGGGCACCGCGCCCACGCGGCAGTAGTGCAGCGCGTGTTCGATCGTGAGGAAGCCGGTGCCGTCGTCGAACCAGAACGCGCAGTCCCCGGACTGACAGCACATCTCGTAGGTCTGGCCGTTCGGGCAGTTGTTCCCGAGCAGCGTACACTCGACGGGCGCGGCCTCCGGCGTCGGGAGCGGCGTGTCGTCCGCGACCTTCGAGAGCGGATCCGCGCCGCCGCAGGCCACCAGGCCGCAGAAGATCAGGGTGCGGACATGCCCCTTCATCGCACACCGGTTATCGGCGCCCCGTCCCGTTCGTTGCCTCGAAACGCGACCGATAGATCGGGCAGGACGATCCCGCGATCCGCCATGGCGACCCCGCCCCGGCGGGCGTAGCTTGATCCTACGAATATGAGCACCAAGGTCCTGAACACCGTCGAATCCCCCTACGATGTCCTCATCGTCGGCGGCGGCCCCGCCGGCCTCACCGCTGCCCTATATCTCGGCCGCGGGCGGCGCTCCGCCATCGTCCTCGACCGCGGCGAGCCCCGCCACGCCGTCTCCGCCGGCGTCCACAACTTCCTCACCCGCGACGGGACGCCCCCCGCCGAGCTGCGCCGGATCGCTTGGGAGCAGATGGCCGCGTACCCGACGGTCGAGCACCGCGTGACGATCGTCGAGCGCCTCGAGCGCGTCGGCGACGACGGACCGTGGCGCGCGGACACCGACACGGGCGAGGTCTTCGCGCGCGAGGTGCTGCTCGCGACCGGCATGGTCGACGAGCACCCCGACATCCCCGGCTACCGCGAGCGGTGGGGGCACTCGATCCACCACTGCCCGTTCTGTCACGGCTGGGAGATGCGCGACCGACCGCTCGCCGCGCTCGTGTCCGACGAAGCCGCCGCGCACTACGCGCCGCTGTTGAAGAACTGGAGCCGCGACGTCGTCGTGCTCACGCACGGCCGCACCCTCCCCGCCGACGCGCGCGCCGCGGTGGAGGCCGCCGGCATCCCGATCCACGGCGCCGAGATCGTCGCGCTCGAAGGGCGCGATCGCGAGCTCGAGATCGTGCGCCTCGCGGACGGCACCACGCTCGAACGCGGCGGTTTGTTCGTGAAGCCGAAGCAGCACCAGTGCGATCTCGTCCGCGGTCTCGGCCTCGAGCTCGACGACATGGGCTTCGTCGTCGTCGACATGTTCGGCGCGACCTCGCTCCCGCACGTGTGGGCCGCCGGCGATCTCGCGACGGGGATGCAACAGGTCGGCGAAGCCGCCGCGATGGGCGGGCGCACGGGCGCGATGCTGGTGAAGACGCTCGTCGCGTGAACGTCCGCATCACATCCAACCTCGGCGAGGCGCACAGCCTCTCCGTCCGCCGCATGTCGCACGCGCACGCGGCGGGCGACGTCCACCCGACCGTCCATCCGCACGCGAGCCTCGCCTACTACGAGGGCGGGCGCGCGGAGTTCTGGTGCGGCGCGACGTACTCCACGCGCGCCGGCGATCTCGTCCTCGTCCCGGAGGGCATGCCGCACTACACGGTCACGGCGGACGACGCGTCGGTGGTCGGCCTCTCCGTCTGCACGTCGTGCCTCGCTTCCGCGCCGGGCGGGCACCTCGCCGCCGCCTTCCACGCGGTCTCGGAGGGCGCGCCCGCGGTGCGCACGGTGGCCGTCGAAGATCGCGATCGCGTGCGCGATCTCTTCCTAGCGCTCGAGGCCGAGCTCGCGCGCGGCGCGCCGTGGCACGCGCTCGCGGTCGACGGCTACCTCGCGGCCCTCACGGCGCACGTCCTCCGCGCTGACGCCGCCGTCGATGTCCCGAAGGGCGCCTCCGTCAGCGCGCGCGCGCTCGCGTTCATCACGCGCCGCGCGACCGACGGCATCTCACTCAACGACGTCGCGGCGCACGTGCATCGCTCCGTCGCGCACACCGGCGCGGTCGTGAAGGCGGAGACCGGTCGCACCGTGGTCGAGTGGATCACGAACGCGCGCCTCGCGGCGGGTCGTCAGCTCCTCCTCCTCAGCGACGAGTCGATCGAGAACGTCGGCGCGCGCATCGGGTTCGAGAGCGCTTCGCACTTCCACCGCGTGTTCAAGCGACACCACGGCGTGACGCCGGCCGAGTGGCGGCGCGTCCACGTCGACGCGGATCAGCGGTAGCGATCGTCCTCCCAGGGGAGCGCGGTCATGCTGTAGCCGTTCTCCTCCCAGAAGCCGGGGCGGTCGCCGATCATCAGCTCGATCCGGTTGACCCACTTCGCGCCCTTCCACGCGTAGAGCTTCGGCGTCACCACGCGCACCGGGCCTCCGTGTTCGATCGACAGCGGCTCGCCGTCGACGGTGTGCGTGAGCAGCACGTCGTCGTCGAGGAGCGCGTCCAGCGAGACGTTCGTGGTGTAGCCGTCGTACCCGTGGAGCATCACGTGTGTGGCGGCGTCGAGCGGGTGCGCGAGCGCCACGGCGTCCCGGACGCGCACGCCCGCGAACGCGAGATCCATCTTGCTCCACGTGGTGACGCAGTGGAAATCGCTCGGCTCCACGACCTGCGGCAACGCCATGAACGCCGCCCAGTCGAGCGTCACCGGCGCCTCGACCGCGCCGTCGATCTTCAGCGACCATTCCTTCTGTTCGATCACCGGGTGGTGCCCGAGGTCGAGCACCGGCCACTTGTCGACGGCGTGCTGCCCGACGGGGACCTTCGGCATCCCGTGGCGATTCGGGGGCCCGTCACCGCGCGCGCGATCGTCGGGTGTGGCGGGGGCGCGCCCCTCGAGGAATCGCGCGCGCAGCTTCAGGCGCGCGGCGACGATGCGATCTTCGTCGGTCATGTCGTCCCCTTTTCGAGTCGCGCGGCGTCGATCGACCAGTCGAGGGTTCGCCACGGGCTCCACGCGGACGTCTTCAGCCACGCGACGTTGGCCGCGTGCGAGGGCTCGGGCTCACCGCCGTCCTCCGCGGCGAAGAACGCGGCGCCGAGGAGGTAGTCCTCGCCCATCGCCTCCCAGCTCGGATAGGTCGCGCGCAGCGCGCGGGCGGCGCGGAGCATCCAGGTCCAGGCGGTCGCCTCGTCGACGAAGCGCGCGCGCACCGCGCTGCGAGCGACCTGGTTCAGGCGGCACAGATCCCACGCGACGATGCCGTACACCTCGAGCGCGGCGCGGTGCGTCGCGACGAAGGCTTCGAACGGCGCTTTGGGATCGAGCTCGGGGGCGTCCAGCAGCTCGCGCAACGAAGCGCGGTGTCCGCCCTCGAACAGCCACTCGATCTTGGTCGTCGCCGACGCGTAGTCCTCGATGTTCCACCACGTCTCGAGCGCGATGCGCGTGGACGCGATCGGATCGGCGGCGGGGAGCGCTTGGCGCGAGTCCCGAATCCACGACGGGAAGACGCCCGTCGCCAACACCCACCGCTGCACCTCGTCGAGGCCCTCGGCGAACGGCTCCGGTTCGTGCGGGATGTCCGCGCGATCCATGAAGTCCTCGACCGCCTCCACGTCGTTCTCCTCCGGGTGGACGAAGACCGCCTGTCGCGCCCACCGCACGGCGAGGCTCTGGTAGTCGGGGCGGTGCTCGAGCTCGGCGTACGTCCGCGCGGCGAGGTCCAGCTCGCCTTCGCAGATCGCGGGCATGATCAACGCGAGGCGCGTCCAGTCGTCGCCGTCCGTCTCGAGGCGCGACTTCAGCGCGGGGAGCACCGAGTAGCGAATCGAGGCGAGCGCGGGCCACGCGGTGTGGTCCGGGTGATCCAGCGCGGCGAGCTTGGTCGCGAAGAAGAAGAACGTCCCGCGGTCCGGGAGCGAGAAGTCGGTGTTGTGCTCGCTGCGGTGCGCGCGACTCAACAGCCCGTAGAGCTCGGCGAACGTATCGCCGGCGCGTTGGTACTCGGGTTCCGTGAGGACTTCGCCGGCGAGCTTGCGCCGGACGAGCGCGTCGACTGCGTCGAGCTTTCGCTTCAGTGGATCCGGGACGGTCGTCACCGAAGACCGCTGCTCGTACAGGTACCAGGCGATACTCGATACGACGAACGCGACGACGCCGACGATGATGACGGACAGGTTCACGCGGACGGGATGTTCGCCCGAAGTCGGCTCGGCGCGAACCCCCGGGTCACTGCTTGGGTGTGATGGCGAGGAAGAGCTTGGAGTCCTTCGAGCTGGGCGCGGCGACGAGGAAGGTGCCGCCCTTCTTGTGCTCCGTGATCGCCGAGAAGTCGAGGCTCGGGAGCGCGACCTTGAGCTTGGTGACGTCACCCTTCTTCTCGATCATCGTCACTTTGAGCATCTGCC